>BBFD01000271.1 GCA_001313065.1 Silvimonas sp. JCM 19000 | reverse complement strand
TGCACGGCGAGCGCATGAACGCGCCCAAGCTGACCGCCGATGCCATCCTCGACGCACCCGGCAGCGGCGCGATGATCCAGACCACCGAGCGCATCGTCGCCATAGGCACCTCCACCGGCGGCACCCAGGCGCTAGAGGAAATCCTGACCGCCATGGGCTCGCATAGCCCGGCCATTGCCATCGTGCAGCATATGCCGGAGAAATTTACCTCGAGCTTTGCCGCACGCCTGAATGGCTTGTCCAAGCTCGAAGTCAAAGAAGCGCAGAACAATGACCGCATGCGCCCCGGCCGCGCGCTGATCGCGCCCGGCGGCAAGCATATGCTGGTTAAACGCAGCGGCGCGCAATATTACGTCGAGGTGATTGATGGCCCGCTGGTCAGCCGCCATCGGCCTTCGGTAGATGTGTTATTCCGCTCGGTGGCCAAGTCGGCCGGCCGCAATGCGGTTGGCTTCATCATGACCGGCATGGGCGACGATGGCGCGCATGGCTTAAAGAAATGCACGACGCCGGCGCCCGCACTTTTGCCCAGGACGAGAACACCTGCGTGGTGTTTGGCATGCCCAAAGAGGCGATCAAACTCGGTGGCGTTGATGACATCGTGCCGCTGGACCGCATCGCTGGCCTGATCACGGGATATGCCACCAAATGACCGGCTCGGCGCCCGCCTCGTTTACCTTTGCGGTGATCGACGACAGCACGCTGCAACGACGCGCTGCGGTCGAATTGTGCCGCATGCTGGGCGGGCAACTGGTGGGCGAAGCCGATGACGGCAATGCGGGCCTGGCCATGCTGCAAGCGCTGGCGGTGCCGCCGCAAGTGCTGATTATCGATCTGGAAATGCCGAATATGGACGGCATTGCCATGATCCAGCAACTGGCCCATCTGGGCCTGCCCACGCATCTGGTCATCGCCAGCTCGCGCGAATCCAGCCTGTTATCCACCGTGGAAACCATGGTGCAAGCCGTGGGCATGCAACTGCTGGGGGCATTACGCAAACCGCTGACGGTGACCGCGCTGGAACACGCGCTCGGCAAATTCCAGCCGATTGCGCCGGTGCGGCGCCAGGCGCGGCCCGATATTACGGTCAGCGTGCAAGAGCTGACCGATGCTATCCAGAATGGCGAACTGACCAATTTCTACCAACCCAAAGTCACGTTGCATTCGGGCGTGATCAAAGGCGTGGAAACGCTGGTGCGCTGGCAGCATCCGGACAAGGGCATGATCATGCCGATGCAGTTTATTGCGCTGGCAGAAAAACATGGCCTGATTGACGCCATGACTTTGCGCGTGCTGGATATGGCGCTGGCCAGCTGTAAGCGCTGGCACGACGGCGGGCTAAAGATTTCGGTGGCGGTCAATCTGTCGGCGCGCTCGCTGGCCAACAGCCATCTGGCCGATGACATCGTGCAACGGGTGCAGGCCAGCGGCGTCGATCCGCACTTGCTGGTGATGGAAATTACCGAAAGCGCGGTAATGGATGACCTGGGCGCTTCGCTGGCCACGCTGGCGCGCTTGCGGCTTAAAGGCATCGGCTTGTCGATAGACGATTACGGCACCGGTTTCTCTTCGATGCAGCAACTGAGCCGGGTGCCATTTACCGAACTCAAAATCGATCGGTCGTTTGTGGATGGCATCGCCGAAAAGCCACAATTGCGCGTATTTCTGGAAAGCGCGGTAGCATGGCGCGCAAATTGCAGATCACCTCGGTCGCCGAAGGCGTCGAAACGCTGGAAGACTGGCGCCTGCTGCAGGCGCTGGGTTGTGACCTGGCGCAAGGCTATTTTGTGGCGCGGCCCATGCCGGGCGGCGAGCTGGTGAGCTGGCTGAAGCAAAACAACGCCCGCCTTAAAGCGGCCTGCCAACAGCCGTGAGTGGCCGCGCGCCCGCCGCAGCGCAACCGCCTTTCGGGTGTCGCTTTGTATGGCGCCAGTTTGCCGCCGCATACGTATCGCCTTGAAATAACGCCATTTGCAGGCGTTTGCCGCCGCGCATGCGCTACAAAACCATACACCTGACTTGAACCCGGCTCGCGCAATGCGTTCAGAGTGTTAGCCGCCCGGGTTTGAGCCGAGATACCCGGGCGCGATCAACCTGATTGCATACCCGGAGTATCCGGCTCAACTCCGGCACACGGACTCTCAGCATGCTGCGCTCACTGGTTTTAGCTTTATCTGTATTAACTGGCCCCTTGTTGGCCAGCACCGCCCGCGCCACCACCGTTATTCCTGATCCGCATGCCTATGGTGCCGAACTGGAAGGCTTTGATTACCCTTATCCGGTGCAACGCTATCGCTTTAGCTCGCAAGGCCAGGCATTGCAAATGGCGTATATGGATGTCAGCCCCACTGCGCCCGCCAATGGCCGCACCATGGTGCTTTTGCACGGCAAGAACTTCTGCGGCGCCACGTGGGACAGCAGCATCAAGGCGCTGAGCGCGGCGGGCTATCGCGTACTGGTGCCGGACCAGATCGGCTTTTGCAAATCGAGCAAACCCGAGCATTACCAGTATTCATTCCAGCAATTAGCCAGCAACACGCACGCCTTATTGCAATCTTTGGGGATAGATAAAGTCAGCGTGATGGGCCATTCCACCGGCGGTATGCTGGGCGTGCGCTACGGCCTGATGTATCCGCAAGACGTGCAGCAACTGGTCCTGGTTAATCCAATTGGCCTGGAAGACTGGAAGGCCAAGGGGGTGCCGTCGATTACGGTAGATCAGTGGAATACGCGCGAATTAAAAGTCAGCGCCGAGAGTATTCGTGACTACGAACGCAATACCTATTACGCCGGGCAATGGCGCGAAGATTATGAACCGTGGGTGCAAATGCTGGCGGGTTTGAATCGCGGGCCGGGGCACCGGCTGGTCGCGTGGAATTCGGCCTTGCTATACGACATGATTTATACGCAGCCGGTGGTGTATGAATTGCCGCAACTCAAGATGCCGGTGTTATTGCTGATAGGCGATAAAGACAATACCGCCATCGGCAAAGATCTGGCACCACCGGAAATCCGCAGCAAACTGGGTAATTACCCGGTATTGGCGCATGAAGCCGCCAGGCAGATTCCGCATGCCCGATTGATCGAATTCCCCGACTTCGGCCATGCCCCGCAAATGCAGGACCCGGCGGCATTCCATAAAGCGCTTTTGGGCGCGCTGCAATAGGTGGGTCAAGACCCACCAATCAAAGCCGCCGATAAAACCCGCAATTTATGCGTTCTTCTTGATGGCTTTGAAGGGTGGGTCATGACCCACCCTATGCCTTATTCCGTCAGTAGCGCGGCGGTTTGTGGGGGCGGTTCGATAACCGGGGCGACGCCCACCGGTTCTTCCAGCCGCACCTGTTCAATCTCTTCAAACCGGCGCGAAATCTTGTCGCTGGTAATCGAAACCTGCTGGGCATCCTCGTGCGCCTGGCGGATATGCGTGGCCAGCCGCTTCATGCGGTCATCAAAGCGGCCAAATTCGGTGCCCAGGCGGCCCAAGGCTTCTTTAATGATGTGTACCTGTTTGCGCGTTTCCACATCCTTGATCACCGCGCGGGCCGTATTCAGCACCGCCATCAGCGTGGTCGGCGACACAATCCACACGCGCGCTTTCATGGCGTATTGCACCAGATCGGCATGATAGGCGTGGATTTCGGCAAACACCGCTTCGGCCGGCACAAACATCACCGCGCCATCGGAAGTTTCGTTCGGGATGATGTATTTGCTGGAAATATCATCGATATGCTTTTTGATATCGGCCTTGAACAAGCGCTGCGTAGCGATCTTGTCGGCATTCGGCTCAAACATGCGGTGATAGTTTTCCAGCGGGAACTTGGCATCCACCGCCACCAGTCCGGTCGGCTCGGGCAAGCGCAACAGGCAGTCCACGCGCGTGCCGTTGGAGAGCGTGGCTTGCAGCTCGTACACCTGCGCCGGCAATACATTGCGCACCAGGCTTTCCAGCTGCACTTCGCCAAACGCGCCGCGCGAACGCTTGTCGCCCAGCAGTTCTTGCAGACTGACCACATTGGTGGTCAGTCCATCGATCTTTTTTTTCTGCGCTTCGTCGATGGTGGCCAGGCGCGCCATTACATTGGCAAAGGTTTCGTTGGTCTTCTTGAAACCCTCTTCCAGCCGCTCGGTGACTTTGCCGGAAATCTCGCCCAGACGCGTATCGGCGGTGGCGGTTAGTTGCTGTACCGAGCTGGTCAGTTGCGTGCTGGAGGCGGCCAGCGCTTCGCGCATCTGGTCCATTTCGCGTTTGGATTGCTCGGCCAGCATGGTGGACAGCTTGACCAGGATTTCTTCGCGCAGCGCATCCTGGCGCTGCTGCAGATTGCCCGCGATCTCGCCCAGTTGCTTTACCACTTGCTCGCGCGTTTCGCTCAGCGATTCAGTCAATGACAACTTGAGCGAACCGGCCGCATCGGTCTGTGCCAGTTGCAGCGCGTTGGACGCCTCGGTTTGCGCCAGCTTGAGCGCGTTCGACGCTTCGGTTTGCGCCGCCTGCATTTTTTTCGAGCGAACCACGCGTTGCGCCCAGTTCGGTGCCCACGCCGCCGCGCAGTCGATCAAACGATTCGCCCATGCTGTCGCGCAAACGATCGCCGGTGCGCGCCACGCTTTCGTTCAGCATATTGCCGTGATTGGCCAGGGCTTGATGCATGCTCTCGCTTTGCCGCGCCAGGCCACGATGAAATTCCGCCAGCGTTTCTTTTTTGCTGTTCCTGGATTTCAGAGACCAGCGCCTCCAGCACTTGCTGCTGCGTGCGTGAGAGTTGCTGCAATTTGATCACCACCAACACGCCAGCCAGCAAAGCCACCAGCGTGGTTACCGCGAACAGAATATCGACCATTACCGTACAGTCCCGCCTGCAAAACCCGCGATTGTAGCTGCTCGGCCCGGCGCAACCAGCATGCCAGCGCGATCAGCCGCCGTTGAACCGCCGCGCCGCAGCACGGTCGGATGCACACGCGAGTGAGTTGAATCCAGAAACCCCGGACTGACGTTACCGCCATCTGACCAAAACCGAAAGCGCTGCGCGTCTTTTTTTTGCAAAGAGGAAACGCAGCATGTGCAACCGGCCAGGCGCATTCCACGCCCGGCACTGGCGGCAAAGCCCGCTATAATCCGCCCCATGCCTATGCTCACCGCCTTCCGCACCTTGTTGCTGGCTGTTTCTGCCAGCGTGTTGTTCTGTTTGTCGCCTGCCTTTGCGGCAGGGGGGCAAGTGGATATGTCGAGCGTGCAACGCAGCGCCGCCGACTGGCTGGAAACCCAGCTGAATCAAGGCCCGAATCCGGGCACCTACACGTTTGGCAAGGTGGATGCGCGCCTGCGGCTGGATGCTTGCGAGCGCATGGAAGTGCAGGTGGCACCCGGTTATCGCCTGGCGGGCAAAAGCATGCTGCGGGTGCGTTGCGTGCAAGGCGCCAGTTGGGCGGTAAACCTGCCGGTGGCGATCAGCATCCAGGCCACCTATTACGTGGCGGCCCGGCCCATGGCAGCCGGCCATGTGCTGGCCGAGGGCGTCTGAACCAGGCCAGCGGTGA
>BBFD01000270.1 GCA_001313065.1 Silvimonas sp. JCM 19000 | reverse complement strand
AACGGCTGGCGCAGGCGCTGGCTGCTTTCCCTCTTTGATTGTTGATCTTCAGGCCCGACCGTGACCCATTCCGAACTGCCGCCACACCTTGATCTGAACCATTTTGCCGCCCCCCGAGCACGCCGCCTTGCTGCTGCCCGGCGCAAGCACGCGTGCGCCGCGCATTCTGATGTTGTATGGCTCATTGCGCGAGCGTTCCTACAGCCGTTTGTTGAGCGAAGAAGCCGCCCGTTTGCTCAGCGCCATGGGTGCTGAGGTGCGCGTGTTCAACCCTAGCGGCTTGCCGTTGCCGGACGAGGCTTCAGAAAACCACCCGAAAGTGCTGGAATTGCGCGAACTGGCGCGCTGGTGTGAAGGCATGGTCTGGTGTTCGCCTGAGCGCCACGGCGCCTTGACCGGGGTGATGAAAGCGCAAATCGACTGGATTCCGTTGTTTGCCGGTGGCACGCGGCCCACGCAAGGCAAAACGCTGGCGGTGATGGAAGTCTGCGGCGGCGTGCATTCGTTTAACGCCGTTAACCAGATGCGCCAGCAGGGCCGCTGGATGCGCATGCTGGCGGTGCCGAATCAGGTTTCGGTGCCCGCCGCGTTTAATGAATTTGATGAGGCTGGCCGCATGCTGCCGGGCGAGTATTACGATCGCACCGTGGATGTGATGGAAGAATTGCTTAAATTTACTTTGTTGACGCGTGCGGTCTCGCCGTATTTGACCGACCGCTATAGCGAGCGTAAAAAAACGCGCCGAAAAAAGCGGCTAAAACCGATTAAATCCGCGGGCCCACGCCCGATTGGCAGCAGGACAACAAAATGAAAAAAAGATACTGGTCATCGGCATCGGTGCGGGCAATCCGGAATACATCACCATGCAGGCGGTAAAGGCGCTTAATCGCACCGATGTGTTTTTTTTATCCTCGATAAAGGCAGCGCCAAAGAAAAGTTGACCCAGTTACGCAAAGAGATTTGCGAGCGTTATATCCAGCAGCATGACTACCGCCTGGTGGAGGCCACCCTGCCGGAACGCACGCGCGGCGTGCCCGACTATCACGGCGCGGTGGTTGATCTGAATCTGGCCAAAGAAGAATTGTTTGAACAACTGATCAATGATGAATTAGCGGACGGGCAATGCGGCGCATTCCTGGTCTGGGGCGATCCGGCCTTATACGACAGCACAATCCGTATCCTGAACCAACTGATCCAGCGTCGTGGCCTGCAGCTGGAATATGAAGTCATCCCCGGTATTACCAGCATTCAGGCTTTGACCGCCCAACATAAAGTGCCTTTGAACGAAATTGGCGGTGCCGTGGAAATTACCACCGGGCGCAGATTATCCGACGGCATGGTCGGCTATGGTTCGGCCATGGTGGTGATGCTGGATGCTGAAAACAGCTATACCAAAGTGCCAGGCGACGAATATGAAATTTATTGGGGCGCGTATATCGGTACGCCCGATGAAATTCTGATCCACGGCCGGGTGAAGGACGTTGCCGCGCAAATTGAACAAGTCAGAAACGCTGCGCGCGCGCAGCACGGCTGGATTATGGATACGTATTTATTGAAGCGTATCAAACAGTAAGGGTACAGCCCTTATCCCGGCCAGACTTCTTCCAGAAAGGCAATCACCGCATTCACCCGTGGGTTATCGCGCAGCGAGCGGTGCTGGCATAACCAGACTTCGCGCGCTAATTCGGGCGCATCCAGCACCCGGCAAAACGAGGGGCTGATATGCGCGGTAAATTCCGCCATCAAGCCTAATCCTGCGCCGGCATGCACTCCGTCATAAATGCTCAATGCGTTATTGCCGCGCAACCATGGCTGCGGCGCACCGGGCAGGGCATTCAGCCAGCTATCCATCATCTGGTCGGCGCGCGATTCATCCAGCCCGATAAAATCCAGCGCCTGCCATTGCCGCCGGGCAATGCGTCGGCATGGGCATCGACATAAGTCTGATTGGCATACAAGCCAAATTCGATTTGCCCCAGCCGTTTACCCAGTAAATCGCCAGTTTCCGGCGGACCATAGCGCAACAGGATATCCGCTTCGCGTTTGGCCAGATTAAATGGGTATTGCGAGGCCAATATCTCCAGATGCAATGCTGGATGACGCTGGTGGATGCTCGGAATTAACGAGGTCAGTAAAAAGCACAGCCACTCATCCGCATTAATCCGGACCGTGCCTTCGATTTCTTCCGGCGTATCGGCCTCGCGCAGGATTTCGTTGGCAGAGCTTCCATTTGTTCCGCCCACGCCGCGATGCGCAGGCCCAAGGAGGTGGCTTCACAGCCGGTGGACGTGCGTTCCACCAGCTTGCCACCGAGCTGTTCTTCCAGCGTATCCAGCCGCCGCGACAAGGTGGCGCTACTCAGGCGCAGGCGCTCTGCCGCAATGCGCAAGTTGCCCGCGCGCACTACCGCCAGCAGTACCCGAATATTGTCCCAGTCGACGCGTTGCATATATGAAACCCGGTGGCTTGATATTGGTGGTTGATCGACATAAATGTAAGCCCTATAGTCCAGCGTTGCAAATAAGTAGGGTTTTTTTGTGATGTCGAATGACAAAAGTATGCTGGAGCGCGTGCTGCATGCCGTTTGTTTTGAGGCGATCGCGCTGGTGATCTGCGTCCCTGCGCTCACGCTGCTGATGGACCAGCCGCCATTGGCGTTGGGCACGCTGACTCTGGCAATTTCGCTGACCGCAACGCTGTGGAATATGACGTACAACACGCTATTTGATCGCCTGCAACAGCGCTGGGGCTTCAAGCGGACCTGGTGGGTGCGGGTGTGGCATACGCTGGGCTTTGAGGCTGGTTTGATGGCGGTGGTATTGCCTATGGCGGCGTGGTGGCTGTCGATTACTTTGCTGCAGGCGCTGGCGATGGAAGTTGGATTGCTGCTGTTCTTTTTTTGCCGTATGCCTATTTGTATAACCTGGGCTACGACCGGCTGAGAGAAGTATGGTGGAGTCGGCGCAGGAAAGCGGCGGCATGATGGGCGCCGCTTTTCACCGCTGTGCCGACTGGGCGGCGTTAACCGTTTTGCCCGGCGCAACGCCATAAAGCGCAGCCGCGTGCAGCGGTTTCCGGCCGCTTGACGGCTTGCCACCACGCCGAGACCGGGAATTGGCCCGCGCTGAATACCTCGCCCAATTTCGGCGTCGCCATCGGCAATCCACGCTGTTGTGCCAAGGCAAAGCTGCGCCGCACCGGTTCATCCAGGCGTGGGTCGAAAGCTGAAACATGCCCCAATGCGCGGGCACAAATAGCTTGCTGCGCAAATCAATGGCGGCCTGAATGGTTTCTTCCGGTTGCATATGCGAATCGGCCCAGCGCAGATCATATTGCCCATTCTCGATCAGGCTAATGTCGAACGGGCCGTAGCGCTCGCCGATATCGGCAAAGTGTTTGCCATACGAAGAATCGCCGCTATAAAACAGTTTTTTTCTTGTTCGGTGGAGATAATCCACGATGCCCAAAGCGTGCGTGCGCGATCAAACAGACCGCGGCCGGATTCGTGCCGTGCCGGCGTAGCGACAAAATGCAAATCACCGCGTTGCACGCTGTCATGCCAATTTAATTCGCTGATACGCGTGGATGCGATGCCCCAGCGCTGCAATACGTCTGCCAGGCCCAAGGCACAATAAATTCGGCGCTTTTGTCGGCGAAACAACGCACGGTTTTTTTTCATCAAGATGATCGTAGTGGTCATGCGAAATCACGATGAAATCGATCTGCGGCAAGTCAGCTAATGCCACTGGTGCCGCCTGAAAACGCTTCCAGCCAAAACCCATCGGCGAGACCGAATCGGAGAAAACCGGATCCAGCAAAATCGTGCGGCCCGCCATATGCAAAACAAACGTCGAATGCCCCAGCCAGATCAATTTGAGCGTGGGCGCGCGTTGGGTAAATTCGCTCCAATCTACGGATGCCACCGGCAATGGCGCCGGTGGGCGTGTGCTGGCATCGAAAAACAATTTGTGGATGACATCAAACACATCGGTAAAACTGAATTTGATCGGACGCGCTGGCTCGGCATTCTGGAAACGCGGCGATGTTCTGGTGGCTTGGACAGGGTTACGGGCGTTCATTGTTAAGGCTCCAGGTGGCGGAGAATAGCGCTTGCGGCCATTGTTAAGCGCCTACTCACTCATTTAAAACATGCATTTTTTTGGCGCCACTCATAGGGCGCCATCAGGTTTTTTAAAGATGCGACAAACCGTCCCATAAAAAAAAGCAAATCCAGCCGCCTTGTAGTGCTGGGCTTCTGCCGGATTGTTTGCAGCGAAATTCATGGTGGCCTCGGCCAGATTGCCCAATAGCATTTCAGAAAACGCCGTCGATTGTTCGGCGGAAAGCCCGGCAAATACTTTGCCGACAATCTCGCTGATATCCGGAAACATCGCATGTGCCTGGGCACGCGTTTCCGGGCGGATTTTGTCGGAGACATGCAATTGGCTCATCGCCCGGCTGGCCAGCGGATGCGCTATGCCCCAATCGATATACAAATCCCATAAGGCATGCGTGCGCTGCTTGAGCGATCCCGTCGTCACATCGCTGTTGGCAATGGCAGCGCATAGCCCGGTTTTAAGATGGAGATAGAGCTGATTAAGTAACTCGTCTTTGGTGGCGAAATAGCGAAACAAGGTCCCTTCCGCCACGCCAGCTTGCCTGGCAATCTGCGCCGTCGGCGCGCCAACGCCTTGTTGTGCAACGAGTTCCGTTGCAGCGTCGAGCAGGGCAAATTGTTTGTCTTCGCTAAGTGGGCGCGCCATGGTTGGCAAAACCGATGAGTGAGTGGTCGCTCAATAATAGGGGCGGTCGGGCCCGATTACAAGCGTAGGCTATCGCGTCGGCCGGGCAGGTAACGGCAACGGCGCGCAGTTTGAGAACGAAATCCCGAGCAAAAGCCAGCAATGACCGCGCCCGGAGAGCCAGCCCAGGCGGCCTCCTCGGGACCCGACCTGGTTTTGTAATGGATTGCGCCAGACGACAATTCACTCGGGTCAACACAACGAATCATAACTATATGAGCGACGAATCTGACGAAGTAATGGGGTGGGCGGGCGCCTTGCTGGGATGGGGTTTTTTTTGCGCAATGAGCACCGCTATTCTGGCCGCCCTGGCCGTGATCGATGCGGGGATTATTTAACCGCTAATCAGAATGCCGAAACACTGGCATCTAATCCGGATTAAAGCGCGTACACCAGGTCATTACCTGGAGATTTGTATGCAAGTTTATATCAACTTCCTGGGCTATTGCCCCAGTTCGAATTCGACGGCGCGCGCAATGTCGCGGTGAGTCTTTACAACGGCTGCGAAGTCTCTTGCATCAAAGGCAACGAGCGCTATGGCTGCCATGAAATTTGCGTAAGGTGGCCCGATTCCAATATTCCGGAAAGCCGGGTTGATGGCGGCAAATTCGCGCTATTGCAAATTGGTCTAGCCGATACCTTGGGTGGCTTTAATGGCGCGCGCCCATGGTCGGAACATCTGGTGCGCATGTTGCTGGAAAGCCGCGAGCGCGAGCGCGACGCAGACGCTGCCGCAGCGTCCGGA
>BBFD01000269.1 GCA_001313065.1 Silvimonas sp. JCM 19000 | reverse complement strand
GCAACTGGCGCTGCAGGCCGCGATGCGCGCCGGGAGGTTATCGCAGCTATCTGGACGTGCTGGCCGCTGGCCCCAACGCCCACGCCAGCCACGACGAATGGGCGCGCCAGGTGCTGACCGCGTTCGACCGCATGCGCGTGTTGTGCGCCTTGCGTGATGGCGAATGGGGCGTATCTGGCCTGAACAGCGCCATCGAAGCCGCGCTGGTCGAACGGGGCTGGCTGCGCAAACGCGGCGAATGGTACGCCGGTCGCCCGGTGATGATTACGCGCAACGACTACGCCACCAAGGTATTCAACGGCGACATCGGCATCGCCCTGCCCGCCCCCGGCCGCAACGACGCTCTGCGTGTGTATTTTCTGGAAGGCGAAGAAGTACGCTCGGTGCTGGCCAGCCGCCTGGCCGACGTCGAAACCGCATTTGCGATGACGGTACATAAATCGCAAGGCTCCGAATTTGAACACACGGTGCTGGCCCTGCCCGACGAAGGCAGCCAGATTTTGACGCGCGAGCTGATCTACACCGGCATCACCCGCGCCCGCCTGCATTTCACCCTGGTCAGCCCCGACCCGCGCGTATTCAGCAGCGCCATCACCCACCGCACCCGCCGCGCCAGCGGGCTTGAACAAGCGTTACAGAGACCCCACTAAAGCAGGCGCGCGACGGTGCTACAATCCGTCGCGTTTGCCTATGTACAACCGGAGCAACTTGATGAAAACACGCGACAAAACCCTGGTGCCGCGCAACCCCTTTGCCGTCGCCGCCAGCCAGCGTAAAGCAGGCGCCCACGAGAAAACCGAAAAAAACCAAACGCCGCGACGCCCGCCAGGCACTCAAACGCGAAATGGCCCAGGCGGATTTTAAAAAAAGGGCGGTTTGAAAACCAAAACGGGAGCGTTTTTTTTGAAAACGCTCCCGTTTTGGTTTTTTTGGGCTGCACGCTTGATCGATGCAATCAGATCTGCTTTTGCGGTGATTTAGCGGCGCTGCTCCGGAGCGGTGTTTGCGTTCGCATTCTGTTTGATGGCTTTGGATGGTGGGTCACGACCCACCCTATGGATCATCGTCACGGCCCAGCCACCACGCCCACCCGATGTTGCGCAGCAACGAGGCAGCAAGCCTGGCAAACCAGCGCCATTTCCTGAGCGCGCGAAGGGAGGAGACCAGTTTTACCGGGCTCCGACTGAGCGTCGCGTCCGCGGAGCGGCAGCTATGCGACCCAAAGGATTTGCTTGAGGCTTTTGACCTACCCCCCGCATTGCGGCAGCAAAGGGGCGGCCTCTTTGCTTACTTTCTCGGCTGTAGGAGAAAGTGAGGTGCTCCCGGGCACCCCCGGGTATCAAACATGCGCCGCAGGCTAAGCGGTTAAAGGTTTCAGGTCCGGCAAAGCCGGACACCCCCCGCCGCAGTAAGCAGTTAAAGGCCCGTCCACCACCAGCCACCGCCCCCTCCCAGGAGCCAACCTGGTTATCCCCCACCCCCAACTCAGGCAATCTCCTTCCTGCGCGTCAACCGACGCGCGAATCTCCGTGTTTGTGTTTGTTGTTGGCCCGCCCGAGCAATCTGGCGGGCTATTTTTTTTGCCCGCTTCCCACTGCCCGCACCCCCGGCAAAACCATTCGTCCACTTGGGTAAAACCATAAGGTGCAACCGCATTGCACGCCGGGTTGCACCTCCGTTATGCTCGCAGCCGTTTACCCAAAAAAAATCCGACGCCCACGGAGGATAGAATCCGCGCGGCGCAAGAACACGCAAGCCACTTCTGGAGCAACCGAGTCTATGAGCACCACCACGCTAGGGTCAAGCTGGATGACCTTACCCGGGACCGCCTTAAAACCGCCGCGCAGCAACTGGAGCGCACGCCGCACTGGCTGATCAAACAAGCCATCTTTAACTTGCTGGATCAGGTCGAGCGCGGCCAACCGGTGGTGGCGCTGCAAGACGATGCCGAGGCCAGCGCGCCAGACGAAGCGCCCAAACGCGATGGCGCGGTGCAACCTTTCCTCGAATTTGCCCAGAACGTGCAACCGCAATCGGTACTGCGCGCCGCCATCACCGCCGCCTGGCGTCGCCCCGAGACCGAATGCGTGCCCTTGCTGCTGCAACAAGCCCGTATGCCCGAAGCGCAAGCCAAAGCCGCTTCGCAACTGGCGCATACGCTGGCCGGCAAACTGCGCGCGCAAAACCCTGGCGCCAGCCGCGAAGGCCTGGTGCAGGGCTTGATTCATGAATTCTCTTTGTCGTCGCAAGAAGGCGTGGCGCTGATGTGCCTGGCCGAAGCGCTGCTGCGCATCCCCGACAAAGCCACCCGGGATTCTTTGATTCGCGACAAGATCGCCCGCGGCAACTGGCATTCGCATATCGGCCAGAGCCCGTCGCTGTTTGTCAACGCCGCCACCTGGGGCTTGCTGCTGACCGGCAAACTGGTGGCCACGCATAACGAAGCCGGGCTTTCCACCGCCCTCACCCGCATGATCGGCAAAGGCGGCGAACCGGTAATCCGCAAGGGCGTCGACATGGCGATGCGCTTGATGGGCGAGCAGTTTGTCACCGGCGAAACCATTTCCGAAGCGCTGGCCAACGCGCGGCATTACGAAGGCCAGGGCTTCCGCTATTCATACGATATGTTGGGTGAGGCGGCGATGACCGATGCCGATGCCCACGCCTATATGGCCTCGTACGAACAAGCCATCCGCGCCATCGGCCAGGCCTCGGGCGGACGCGGTATTTATGAAGGCCCCGGCATCTCCATCAAGCTGTCCGCGCTGCATCCGCGTTATAGCCGCGCACAACACGAGCGCGTGCTGTCGGAACTGTATCCGCGCGTTAAAGCGCTGACCGTGCTGGCGCGCCAGTTTGATATCGGTATCAATATCGATGCCGAAGAAGCCGACCGCCTGGAAATCTCGCTCGATCTGCTGGAGCGCCTGTGTTTTGAGCCCGAACTGGCCGGCTGGAACGGCATCGGGTTTGTGGTGCAGGCCTATCAAAAAAAACGCTGCCCGTATGTGCTTGATTACGTTCTCGATCTGGCCAAACGCAGCGGTCACCGTTTGATGATCCGCCTGGTCAAGGGCGCGTATTGGGATAGCGAAATCAAGCGCGCGCAAATCGATGGCCTGGAAGCTATCCGGTGTACACGCGCAAGGTTTACACCGACGTGTCTTACCTGGCCTGCGCCCGCAAATTGCTCGGCGCGCCCGAAGCCGTCTATCCGCAATTTGCCACGCACAACGCCCACACCGTCGCCGCGATTTATCAGATGGCGGGGCAGAATTACTATCCCGGCCAATATGAATTCCAGTGCCTGCACGGCATGGGCGAACCGCTGTACGACCACGTCGTCGGCAAGCTGGCCGAAGGCAAACTCAACCGCCCTTGCCGCATCTATGCCCCGGTGGCACGCACGAAACCTTGCTGGCTTATCTGGTGCGCCGCTTGCTGGAAAACGGCGCCAACACGTCCTTCGTCAACCGCATTGCGGACCAGTCGATCGCGCTGGAAGACCTGGTGGCCGATCCCGTCATCGTGGTCGAACAGATGGCGAAACAAGAAGGCACGCAAGGTTTGCCGCACCCGAGCATTCCGCTGCCGCGCGCACTGTATGGCGACGGCCGCGCCAATAGCGCCGGGCTGGATCTGGCTAACGAACAACGTCTGGCGTCTTTATCGGCCGCGCTGCTCACCGACCATGTCTGGCTGGCCACGCCGCCGAATGGGGGCGCCGCTGAGAAACAAGCGGTGCGCAATCCGGCCGACCACCGCGATATGGTGGGGTATGTGGTTGAAGCCTCGGTCGATGACGTCGCCAGCGCCCTCACCCGCGCCCAAAACGCCGGGCCCATCTGGCAATCCACGCCGGCCACCACGCGCGCCGCTTTGCTGGAACGCGCAGCCGATCTGATGGAAGCCGAAATGCAGCCGCTGATGGGTTTGATCGTGCGCGAAGCCGGTAAAACCCTGAGCAATGCCATCGCCGAAGTGCGTGAAGCCGTCGACTTTTTTTTGCGTTACTACGCCGCGCAAGTTCGTGGCAGTTTCAGCAACGACACACATCGTCCGCTCGGCCCCGTGTCTGCATCAGCCCGTGGAATTTTCCGTTGGCCATCTTTACTGGCCAGGTTGCCGCAGCCCTCGCCGCGGGCAATACCGTGCTGGCCAAACCGGCCGAACAAACGCCGCTGATTGCTGCGCAAGCCGTACGCATTCTGCATGACGCCGGTGTGCCGCAAGACGCGGTGCAATTGCTGCCGGGCCAGGGTGAAACCGTGGGTGCCGCGCTGGTGGGCGATGCGCGCGTCAAGGGCGTGATGTTTACCGGCTCGACCGAAGTAGCGCGCATTCTGCAACGCAATCTGGCCGGCCGCCTCGACGCGCAAGGCCAACCCATCCCGCTGATTGCTGAAACCGGCGGCCAGAACGCCATGATCGTCGATTCGTCCGCCCTGGCCGAACAAGTGGTGGGCGACGTGCTGGCCTCGGCGTTTGATAGCGCGGGCCAACGCTGTTCCGCCTTGCGCGTGCTGTGCTTGCAAGAAGACGTGGCCGATCGCGTGCTGACCATGCTCAAGGGCGGCCTGGCCGAACTGGTGGTGGGCAATCCCGACCGCCTGGCCACCGACGTCGGCCCGGTGATCGACGCCGAAGCGCAACGCAATATCAATAGCCACATCGACGCCATGCGCGCCCGTGGCCGCAAAGTGCATCAAGTGCAAACCGGCGCCGCCTGCAACCAGGGCAGCTTTGTGCCGCCCACGCTGATCGAACTCGACAGCATGGCCGAACTGGAACGCGAGATTTTTGGCCCGGTCTTGCACGTGGTGCGCTGGCAGCGGACGGCAGACCACGCCGGGCTGGATGCGCTGATCGATGACATCAACGGCACCGGCTACGGCCTGACGCTGGGCATCCACACCCGTATCGACGAAACCATCAATCACATTGTTGAACGCGCCGAGGTGGGCAATCTGTACGTCAACCGCAATATCGTCGGCGCGGTGGTCGGCGTGCAGCCTTTTGGCGGCGAAGGCTTGTCCGGCACCGGCCCCAAAGCCGGCGGCCCGCTCTACCTGCATCGCCTGCTGGCCAGTTGCCCGCGTGACACGCTGCATGCCGCCGTGCTGCTGACCTCCGGCAACGGCGCGCCGTTTGAAACCGAAGCGCGCGAGCACTTGCTGCAACCGCTGCAAGCGCTCAAACAATGGTCGAGCCAACACGCGCCGAAACTGGTTACGCTGTGCGAACGCCTGAGCGCCGCCACCGCAGTCGGTGCGGCGGTGACGCTGCCCGGCCCCACCGGTGAACGCAATACCTATACCTTGCTGCCGCGTGAGCACGTACTGTGCGCGCTGCCCGCCAATGGATCGCGTGATGATTTGTTGACGCAAATCGCCACGGTGCTGGCAGTCGGCAGCAAGGCGGTGGTACTCGATGGCGCCTATGCCGCCGTCGTGCGCGAACTGCCCAAAGCCGTGCAGGCGCGCATCGATATCCAGCCCGCCAACGCCGACCTGGCCACGCTGGAGATCGACGCCGTGTTGCATTCACG
>BBFD01000268.1 GCA_001313065.1 Silvimonas sp. JCM 19000 | reverse complement strand
GCCAGCGCGCTCAGCCACGGCCTCCGCGCCGAGCTGACCGGCAGCTACGGCGCTAACGTGCGCCAGATCTGCCTCGCGGGTTTCGCGCATGCTCAGCACGGCCAGAAAACTGAGCAAGGCCGCCACCGACACATAACCACCCACCAGCTCAGGCCGCCGCGTTCGACCAGTACCTGGCAATGTAGGCGCAATCGAGGCGCCAGAATGCCGCCCAGGTTATAGGCGATGCCCGCGCCGCTGTAGCGCACCTGGGTGGGAAAGATCTCCGGCAGCAAAGCGCCATCGGCCCGAAGGTAAAACCCATCAGGAACAGTTCGATCACCAGAAACAGCGTGACGGGGCCGAAGCTGCCGGCGCCCAGCAGCGGTTGCATGGCAAAGCCGGAGCCATCGCCAGGGCGGTGCCCAGCAACAACACCGGCTTGCGGCCAAAGCGGTCGCTAGCCCAGGCCGACAGTGGCGTGGCCAGCGCCATAAACAGCACGGCAAAGCACAACATGCCGAGGAATTGCGGGCGGCTGAAATGCAGCGTCTTGGTGCCATATGACAGCGCGAACACGGTGGAGATGTAGAACAGCGCGTAGCACACCACCATCGAGCATGCGCCTTGCAACACCGGCAGCCAGTGGCGGCTGAACAAAACGGCCAGCGGCACTTTGACCCGTTGCTGGCGTTGCATGGCCTGCGCAAAGACCGGGGTCTCGTGCAGCTTGAGCCGCACGTACAAGCCAGTGCACCAGCACGGCGCTAAACACAAACGGCACGCGCCAGCCCCAGCCTTTGAACTGATCGTCGCTGAGCGCCACCGCCAGGCCAAGGAACAGCCCATTCGCCAGCAAGAAACCGACCGAGGGGCCGAGTTGGGGAAACATGCCAAACCAGGCGCGTTTGCCCGCCGGGGCATTCTCGGTGGCGAGCAAGGCGGCACCGCCCCATTCGCCGCCCAGGCCTATGCCCTGACCAAAGCGCAACACGCAAAGCAGCAAGGGCGCCAGATCGCCGATGGTATCGTGGCCGGGCAAGAAGCCGATCAGGGTGGTGGATACACCCATCACCGTGAGCGAGGCCACCAGCGTGGATTTGCGGCCGATGCGGTCACCAAAGTGACCAAACAAGGCGGAGCCGAGCGGGCGTGCCAGAAAGCGATGCCGAAGGTGACAAAGGCATTCAGCGCCTGCGCGGTGCCGGATTCTTTGGGGAAAAAAGTCGGGCCGATGATGAGCGCCGCGGCGGTGGCAAAGATATAGAAGTCAAAAAAAACTCGATGGCGGTGCGATAAAGCTGGCGACCGCCACGCGCGCCGTCGAATTGGCGGGCGTCTGGGCAGAAGTCGTCATGGATGATCTCGTTGTCAGGCACGGTTCATGCATGACATACGACGCTACCGCAGCGCCATCTGCCACGCCGACCGGGCATGGAATTAAAAAAAACAGGCTGGCAAACGAGGGGGCGGCGGCGTGTTGGCCAGGGTCGGCGCTACACGGGGTGGTGCGCCAATGTGGCGCAGCCACCGGCCAGGCGGGTGCATTTGCGGCTGGGTAAGCTGAGCGAATGATAAGGAAGCGTAAATCTGCCCGCAAGCCGGGAACCTGCAGGCCGCTCGGCGGGTCTGGTCTGGGTCAGTTCATAAAACTGTAAAAAATTCACCTTTTCGCAAAATGGTGGAGCGCCTATGGTGCCTGCCTTTTGATTTACGCTGCGCCTTGCGCAGCCCGGGCCCGAACCGTTCGATATGCGTATTCTTAGTCCCACCGCACTGCTGGCGCCGCGCTGGCAACGTGTCCGGCCCCGTATTGTGCCGCCCTGGCTCGAACGCGCCTGGCCACGATTTTCACCCGCCGCGCCGTTTGTGGCGGTGGTGGCACTGCGTTTTCTGGTTGATACCGAATGGGATGGCGCCCGCATCCTGTTTCAGTTGCTGCTGTTTTTTTGTGCTGTATGCGTTTCTGGAGCGTTGGTCTGCCGTCGCCGCCTGCATCGGGCTGGAAGGTGCGCTGGCTAATGGCAGCTGGATCAAGGAAGACGCCACCGGCGAGCCGCTGCTGACGCGCGATCTGTTCGAGGTGTCGCAAGGCGCGGCCCTGACCGGCTATGCCGACTGGCATCTGATCGGCTACGTGGCACTCACGCTGCTGGCGCTGGGGTATGGCCTGTATCGCCATCCGCGCCTTGTGTCGTGGCGCCTGGTGCCGGCGCTTATTTTGCCGATCATGTTCTTTATCCGTATGGATAACCCGCAGCGCTGGATGACTATCTGACGCCGCAACTGCTGTACGGCCTCAAGACGCAATATCACTCCTACAACTTTCGCGAGAATGCCCGTGCCAACGGCATCATCGGCCATCTGTACCTGAATGCCGAAACCGTGCCGCCGCCCGCGCATGGCCCGCACAATTTCTATGCGGCTGGCGAATTGCGCCAGTTTGACGCCACCGAACCCGACGTCTTTGTCATCCTGTGCGAATCCTGCTTTACCACCGCCGATGCCCGCTTCAAGACGCCTATGCTGCGTTTGCTGGACAAGGGTTTCAGCATGACCGATATGGTCAGCCCGGTTTACGGCGGCGGCACCGCCGAGGCTGAATTTGAAGTGCTGACCGGGCTGTCGAGCAAGGTCTTTCCCGGCATCGATTATCAAAACTTTGCCAACCAGTACGCCGAACACGCCCACACCATCGTCAGCCATTTTGACCACGCCGGTTACCACACCTACGGCTTGCACGATTACTACTCGACCTTCTGGAAACGCAATATCGTCTATCCCAAGTTCGGCTTTGACGAGACGCATTTTGTCGATGAAATGGACTGGGAAGAAGAAGGCTGGCCCGACGACAAGTTGCTGTATCAAAAGGCAATGGCGCTTTACGACGGCAGCCCGCGCACGCAAAAGAACATGATGTTTATGGCCACCGTGATGACGCACGGCAAATACGATGCCTCGCACGATGACAATGGCGATGGCGATTATCTGAAGCGGCTGGATCTGGCCATCAACGATATGAGCGTGTTTGTTGACCAGTTACAAAAGTCGGCCGCCAAGCGCAAACGCCCGCTGTTGATCATGGTGTTTGGCGATCACAAGCCGGGCATTACTGCGGTGTTCCACAAGGATGGCGTGTTTGGCGATGATTTGTTTACAACCAGCGGCGAGCGCAATGAGGATTACCGCTTTAACCCCCGCCTGACGCCGGAGCAACTGGCGGTGCGCGGGCAGATTCCGGTGATGATCAAATACGTCGGCAAAGCGCATAAGCAGTTGCAACCGCAACTGGCCGATAACCTGCGCGGCAAACCGCTGTTGTGTATGCCCGGCCAATTGGCGCAGGTGACGCCGGAACAGGGCAATTTCTTTGCCACGCTGGCCAATGTGTGCAACCAGATGAAGGGCCTGCCCTACGGCGAACACGGTTGGGACGCCATGTTCCCCACCGCGCTGTATGCGGAACGCTTGTTCTGAGCGCGAGCTATTGGTACGCATAGGGTGGGTCCAGACCCACCATCCAAAGTGGTAAGCCAGGCTCGGTGCGCGTGGCATATGGCTTTGAGGGGTGGGTCTAGACCCACCCTGTGCCTGTTGTGCACAGCTTATCCACAGAATTACTCAAACACCGCTTCGCGCGGTGAGGCGAAGGCCACCGACAGCCGCCGCCGCCGATATTCACGCCCGCAGTCAGGCTCATCTCGCTGGCCAGCACCGTCACCCCCTTGGCCTCGGCCGTCTGCTTCAGGCGGGCATAGCCTGGCATCTTGTCCAGCCGGGCCGGGTCGCCGCCGTAGCTAACGCAAACAAACGGCGCATCCAGACCACTCTCAATATGCTCGACTGCGGTGTCGAACAGCTTTTTTGCAGCCCGCTTCAAAGCCCCGGATGCGCCCCACTGGCGTGGTGTCGCCCTGAAACCCGCGCACGATGGGTTTGATGTCCAGCGCCGAGCCCATCATGTACGACATCAGGCCCACGCTCTTGTCGCCTTTGCGCCGCGCTTGCTGGCGCAACTGGCCCAAATTCTCCGGGATCAGGAAGGCTTGCGTGGTGGCTTGCAGGCGTTCGATCTGGCGGATGATTTCCAGCGACGATTTGTCCTCACGCGCCAGCCGTGCCACTTCGGCCACGATCAAACCCTGACCGGTAAACAAGTTGTAGCTATCAAACACGCGCAAGGAAAACGGCCCGGCCACGCCCGCGGCTTCGCGTATTGGCTTGTAGGCGCCCAGCATCTGCAATGCGGCCTGGCTGGCGTTGGCGTTGATCTGGCTGCGGCTGGCCATCACGGTCAGGCAGAACACATAGTCGTACTCAACCACCAGCCGTTCGAGAAACAGCTTTTTTTGATGTCGTCGGCGCTGAGCGGTGCCGATTCAAATGTGGTGTCGCCTTTGGCCAGCCGTTCTTTATAAAACTTGAGCGTGGCGGCGGAGTCGCGCCCGTCTACAAACGGTTTGCCGTCGGCGCCGGTAATGGTGATCGGAAGAATAACGATGCCGTGCTCGTCCAGAAACGCGCGCGGCAGATCGCAGCAGGAATCGGTAACGATGCCGAAACGCATGCCTGAGCCCCTTGAATCAATAAGTTGTGTACACCGTGGACCGGGAAGGTCGTGTTGTTTTTTTGTTACCAATCTATGACGTTGGCATTGCGCGGGATTATGCCCGCAGTGATGCAGATCACAACACGCCGTGGAATGTTTCTGAACGGTGACACGAGAGGCGGCGGCTTTTGCACCAAAAGTGTTGTAAGAAAGAGCCAGCGTTGTCAGCTAAACCGTGCTCAACAAAAAAACGGCCGCCCCATGATGGAGCGGCCGTTTTTTGCAGTTACGTCTGGCGGCGCTTACTGACGCGTCTTGAGCTGGCGCAAAACCTCATCGGCAATCTCTTCCGGCGACGGCGTAATGTCCACCACGATGGCATTGGCCGGCGGTTCCAGCAGATCGATCTGGCTTTGCAACAAATGCGGATCAAAGAAATGGCCTTTGCGTTGCGCCAGGCGCTGGGCCAGCAATTCGCCCGTGCCGGTCAGATGCACAAAGACGACATCGCTTTCGCCCGGGCTGACCAGCTTCTCGCGATAGATTTCCTTGAGGGCGGAACAGGTAAACACATGCGTTTCGCCCTTGTTGCGATAGTCGACGATAGCGGCACGGATGGCAGCCAGCCACGGCCAGCGATCATCGTCGTTGAGCGGTATGCCCGCATGCATCTTGGCGATATTGCCGGGACTGTGAAACACATCGGCATCCGAGAACCCACACGCCAGCTTTTTGGCCAGCAGCTCGCCCACCGTGGTTTTACCGCTGCCAGACACACCCATCAGAATCAAGATCATGTTGTTACTCCACATCGGCCCGCAGCCCGGCTGCGGGACTGCATCAAACCACCGTGGCCAGCGCCAGGGTCAAGCCCAGTGCCACCACCGAAATAATCGTTTCCAGCACCGACCAGGTCTTGAAAGTCTGCGGTACCGTCATATTGAAATACTCTTTGACCAACCAGAATCCGCCGTCATTGACGTGGCTGAAAATCAGCGAACCCGCGCCAGTCGTCAGCACCATGAATTCCGG
>BBFD01000267.1 GCA_001313065.1 Silvimonas sp. JCM 19000 | reverse complement strand
CGTGCTCCCGGGCACCCCCCGGTATCAAAAAAAATGCGCCGCAGGCTAAGCGGTTAAAGGTTTCAGACCCGGCAAAGCCGGACCAACCCACCCGCAAAAAAAACCAAGCCACCCCAAGCATCAAAATGCGCTGCAGGCCAAGCCTCCCTGCCGTCAAATCTTCAACCGCTCCACAACCTCATCTTTGACCAGATGTCGCTCAATAATCTCGTCGATATCTTCCTGATCCACATAGCGATACCACGTGCCTTGCGGATAAATCACCAGCACCGGCCCCTCGTCGCAACGATCAAGCAGCCAGCCTTGTTGATACGTACACCGCCCTCGCCGCGCGGCAATTTTAGCGCTTTTGACCTTGTCCTTGGCATAAGCCTGCAAGGCAGAAGCGCCGCAATCATTACAGGAAGTCTCACCCGGGCCACGCTGGTTGGTGCAGAAAAACACGTGATGCTTGAAAAAACTGTTCGCTCATGCTGGCTCCAGATTTCAGTGATGCGCGACCGGCGGAATGTGCGCCGTCACAAAGAAGGGTAGTTCACCCACGCGATCGGGCTGCACCGCGTCGATGACGTGAACTTCATCGACATGGCACTCGGCAAACAATTCCTGGGCAAAAGCGAGGATTTGCGCGGTGTCGTCCAGCGGCGCCAGCGGCCAGACAAAGCCTTCCCAGCGTTCGCTGTCTTCCCGGGCGGCAAAAGTAATGCGGATTTCGGCCGAATCATGCGCCGCCATCACCACCACCGGCGTGCGGCCGTTGCTGCGGATGCTGCGCAAGGCATTGCTGGTGGCCACTTGCAGCCGGGTCTCGTTCTGGGTCATACGCGCCGATTCCTGCGCGGCCAGCCAGCTTTGTGGTGCGCGCGGAATGGTAAACAACGTCACGCCATTGGTTTGCAGCTGGCGACCGATTTCCTGCGCCAGCGGCACCCCCCATGCGCCGATGCGGGCATTGAGTTTGACGGCGGGCGGCGCGTCTTTGCGCTGGATGGCAATGCCGATAATAAAGCGCGCGAACACGCCTTCATCCTTGAACTGCACCGGCGCTTCTTCCAGCGCCGTGGGCAGGCCACCGCTGGCGTATTGCAGTTGATCGCGCCATAAAGCCAGTTGCGCGGGATTGACGCTGGCCATCTGTTCGGGGTGCGCCAGCCGCGCCGACAAATACACATCGGCATCGGCGGCGATTACGTCGTGCTGTTCCAGCAGGGTGCGGATGGCGTCGATATCGCCAAGCTTGCCCGGCAGTTGCGCCTGGCCCTTGATGCCTGCCACCAGAATTAGCGGAATCGCAAACAAAACGGCCGTTTGGGCGCTGTAAGGATCAGCCTGTTCCACCACTTGCCGTAGTGCTTCCCACAACACACTGTAAGCGTAATGCGACGGCGCTTGCGTCAACGCGGCATTGAGCGCGGCATGGTCTTGCGTGGCCAGCACTTCGGCCAGTTGCGTATGCAGGGTTTTGCGCTTGGCAATCACCTGGGCGGCGTCATGCTCGGTCAGCAGCGACATCAGCGTGCGGATCAGCGGATTGTTGGGATTGACGCGCGGATACAGTCGGGGGTCTGGCAGTGTCATGGGCTGGCCGCAATAAAAAAGACAAAATAATACGCTGTTTCTATCCAGTACGCCGCTTGACGCCGCCCTCAGCAAATGCATGTAACCGTTTGACACCATCCAGGTATTTGGATAGATTTGAAAGCCTGTTGGGATGCAGCTTTGCGTCTTGATAGTTTCTCCTTTGTAGATGTTGTTGGTGGACCCGGGGCATAACTCCCCCGGGTTTTTTTTTCGTCCGGAGGACCCGCTGATGTCTCGCGTCGAACTGATCAATCAGGCCATGCTGGCCGATGTCGCTGCCGGGGCTGCCGCCAGCCCGCGCTTGCGCAAGAATCTCAATTTTCATCCGACCAACGAGTCGCCGTGCCATCGCATGCTGAACGCGCTGCAGCCCGGTACTTATGTACAGCCGCATTGCCACCACGACGCGGGCAAGGACGAGAGCATCATCGTGCTGAGCGGCAAATTCGGCTGTTTGATTTTTTGACGAGGCGGGTAAGGTCGTACAAGCCTGTATGTTGCAGGCGGGTGGTGAAAACAGTGGTATCAATATCTACCGGGGTATTCCACAGCATCGTCGCGCTGGCCGCCGATTCGGTTTTTTTTCGAGAGTAAACAAGGGCCATGGGCGCCGCTGGCCGAGACGGAACGGGGCCACTGGGCACCGCGCGAAGGTGAAGCGGGCTGGCAGGATTATCTGGCCTTTATGCTTAGCCATTTCTGACACACGCGATACATCGCGAAACCCGCATTCCAGCAAGTGTTGTGCCGATGCCAACACGTCACAAACTGCGGCATTTCAAACGCGATTGCGCTTGCCGCCGTCCCTTATACTGAGCCCTCGTTTTTAAGGGGCGGTGCGGATACTGCCCCTCGTCCCCGAGGTCAGTAATGAACAAGCTTTTCATCGCCTTTATTGGCATCTTTCTGGCGCACAACACCGTCGCTGGCATCACCGCACTGTTTTTTGGGGCATTACGCGCCCGGACTGGCGTGGACCATGTTTGGCGTATCCATACTGGTTACGGTGGGTGCCGTAGGTGCGCTATCGCTGGTCAAGGCCGATATCATCCGCTTTCGCCTGGAAGTGGTTTCACTCGAAGACGAACGTGCGCGCGACCTGGCATGGCAGCTGACCGAGCGCGGCCCGTTTGCCAATACCGCCATTTCCTTTAATAAAGCGCGCGCCCATCTGCGCATATCCTGCATGCAGTCCGGCTGGATCAGGTGCGTGTGTCGATGCAATCAGCCCGCGTCGGCAAGGTGATTCGCGATATCCATGCGGGTACGCAAGAGCAAGAGCGCCTGTCCGAATCGATTTTGAGCGGCGTCAGCGAAGCGGGCGCAGCGGTCGACAATGTGCATGGCAGCATTGAAGTGATTTCCGGCTACGCCAACGATCTGACCGATGCCGCGCAACATACGCAACGCGATGTTGGCGCGGCCAACAGCACCGCGCGCCAGGTGGCGCAAGTGATGCACGAGTTCACCGATAACCTCGACGCGCTGGTCAACGCCACCCAGACCATCGCCAATAGCGTCACCCAGATCAAAGAGATTTCGGACCAGACCAATTTGCTGGCGCTGAATGCCGCCATCGAAGCGGCGCGTGCGGGCGAGCAGGGGCGTGGTTTTGCCGTGGTGGCCGACGAAGTGCGCAAGCTGGCCGAACGCACCCATGGCCTGACCGACAGCGTGAATCAGGTGATCGCCAGCATCAGCGGCCAGTCCGAACGCACCGCCAGCGCGGCGCAACAGATCTACACCAGCATCGAACAAGCGGCCGACAGCCTGGATGTGGCCAACGGCCAGTTGCAAGGCTTTGTCGACGGCGCGGCCAAAGTGCAGCGCGAAGTGGGTGAGATTCGTGTTGCGATCGAAGAAATGCGCAGCGGCCATCAGCATGTGCACGCCAGCGTGTCCACCATGCATGCGCACAGCGGCGAAATGGCTGGCCGTGCCACCAGCGCCACCGCCACCATGGGCGAGCTGGATACCGCCACCGAACATGCGATGAAGGCGATCAGCACCTTCCGCCTCGGCGATTATCGTTACGACCGCGTGCTGAACCAGTTGCAAGCGGCGCAAACTGATTTCGAGCAACGCCTGAGTGCCATGGCGGCCAGCGGCGTCAATCTGTTCGATACGCAATACACGCCCATTGCCGGCAGCAACCCGCCGCAATATCACACCAGTTACGACGGCGCATTTGCCCAGACCTTCCGCCCGCTGCTGGACCAGTACACCGCCAACGTGCCCGGCGCCGATCTGACCGTGATGTGCGCGGCCGATCATGTTTACGCACCCACCCATGTCAGCAAGTATTGCCAGGCGCATGGCGCAGATGTGGAACGCAATCGCGCCTTCGGTCGCGACAAGCGCTTTTACGGCGATAACGCGATGCTGAAGCAAAGCGCGCAAGACACCGCACCGGTGATGATGCAGGCCTATGTGCGCGACGTGGGCGATATCTTTGGCCTGGTGTCGATGCCGATCCGGGTTAACGGGCGGCATTGGGGCGGCGTGATGATGGCGGTGGATTTCCAGCAATTGCTGGACTGAGCGCGCCGGTATTTAGAAATCAGACACAAGCAGCGCGCCCACCTGAACTCGCGCGCCGCCGCAGGGCTCTACCGAGCCTTGATCTATAAACAGGGCTGGCCACCGGCCCGGCGCTCCGTCCTTTGGCGGACGCCCGGCTGGCGGTTTGCCCCGATCATGTTCGCCATCCCCGGTTCAGGAGTTTGCTGCCATGGCTTTGAATATTCGCGGTTACGCCGCGCAATCCGCCACGTCCCCCGTTGCACCGTTCAGCTTTAACCGCCGTGACCTACGCGCCAACGACGTCGATATCGAGATCCTGTATTGCGGCGTCTGCCACACCGATCTGCATGTGGCCCGCAACGAATGGGGCAATGCGCGTTATCCCGTGGTGCCCGGCCACGAGATCATCGGCCGTGTTAAAGCCGTGGGCAGCGAGGTGAGCGGATTCAAAGCGGGTGATCTGGTGGGGGTGGGCTGCATGGTTGATTCGTGCCAACACTGCGCGCCATGCCAGCAGGGGCTGGAGCAATACTGTCTGGAAGGCAGCACGCTGACCTACAACTCGCTGGATCGCCAGGACAAATCGCCCACCTATGGCGGTTATTCGCAAAGCATCGTCGCGCGTGACAAATTCGTGCTGCACATCCCCGCCGCGCTCGACCCCAAGTCCGCCGCGCCTTTGCTCTGCGCCGGCATCACCACCTATTCGCCGCTCAAGCACTGGAAGGTGGGCCCCGGTCAGAAAGTTGCGGTAGTGGGTCTAGGCGGGCTAGGGCATATGGCGCTCAAGTTTGCCCACGCCATGGGCGCGGACGTAACGCTGTTCTCGCGCTCGCCCGGCAAGGAACAAGAAGCGCGCCGGCTGGGGGCGGAACATGTGGTCATTTCCACCGACGCCGACCAGATGAAAGCCGTGGCCGGCCAGTTCGACTTCATCCTCGACACAGTGCCGCATCAGCACGATCTGAACCCCTATCTGGCGACGTTAAAACTGGATGGCCAACTGGTGCTGGTAGGCCTGCTCGAACCAATCGACCCACCCCTCGCCGCAGGCGCACTGGTGCGCAAACGCATCTCGGTGGGTGGCTCGTTAATCGGCGGCATCGCTGAAACCAGGAGATGCTGGACTACTGCGCCGACAAAGGCATTACGTGTGATGTCGAGATGATCAATATCCAGGACGTCAACACCGCATACGACCGCATGTTGAAGAGCGATGTGCGCTATCGCTTTGTGATTGATATTGCGTCGTTGGGGTGATGCTGGGGCAGCTTTGGGTGGGGCAGATAGCAACGCACCTCTTGATGGCTTTGGGTGGTGGGTCTAGACCCACCCTATGAGACGGCATGGTTTGCAAAAAACGACGCGATCAGCACGCGGTGCAGCCGTTCACTGTCACGACTCAGCCGCCACGCCCACCCGATGTTGCGCAGCAACGAGGCAACCCCGCGTGCAAAACCCCAACCATTTCCTGAGCGGGCGAAGGTAGGCGACGCGCAGCGGCG
>BBFD01000266.1 GCA_001313065.1 Silvimonas sp. JCM 19000 | reverse complement strand
CCAGGCCTTGGCATCTACAGAAAACGCCAGCAGCAACGCCGTCGCAACCATGCTCACTACGATGGATTTCGCTGCATGAGGGGCTCCGTCATTGCGCCGGGTCGGCCGCTGGGGCCGAGGCATCGAGCGGGCGCAACACGATCCGCCGCGCACCGGCTGGCGGCACAAAGTGAACGTCTGATCAGTAAAATGCGGCTGCAGTTGCCACTTGAGCGTGGCGGTGTGTTGCGGCCGCGCGGCGTTCTCGGCATCAATAATGCTCAGCTTGCACGGCAAGGGCTGCGCGCCTTTGCGGATCCACACTTGCCAGTCCACGCCGGGCTGGCGGAAGGCGTAATGGGTGCAGATCTGGCCATCCAGCCGTTCTTCGCCGATTACCTGGCCGATGCCAGCTCGGGCTGGGTGCCGGTGCCCCAATAAAACAGATCAGCCAGCGGCGTTTCCAGGCCATATTTGCTGGCCAGATCCGCCACCAGTTCGGCGATGGTGGCCGGGGCCGGTACGCTGGCGTAGAAATTGTTTTCGGTGCCATGCAGCGTAAAGGTGCTGCCGTCGTAGAAGAACGAACGCGTGCCGTCATCGCCCTTGACCCAGCCTTGCAGATGGTTGGGCCGTTGCACCTTCAGCTCGGTCTGGTTGGCAAACTGCAGCGTCTGGCCCGCGTCATCTACCGCGTCGGTGGTGCTGGCGGCGCTGACGGTAAACTGGCGCAAGGTGCGCAGATAGCTGCCCATCTTGAGCAGCGCCTGCGTGGCTTGCGGATCAACGCTGACGGGATCATCCGCCCACGTCTGGCCCGTGCTGGCAGCCAGCACGGCCAGCGCCAGGCATAGGGGTTCAAGTACAGGTTTCATGATGTCCTTGCCGCAGCATGCTGCGGATCGGTTATAGCCCGTTAAGGGTCAGATTCAGACCAAAGAAAAGGGTCCAGTGAGGTTGGCCTTCGCCTTCATGCCAGACCGTGGCTTGTGGTTCGACATACATGTTGTAAACGGTCTGGCCGCTTTTCCATGCCTTGCCCGCACCAAAGCCCAGCGGAATGTAGCCTTCGCCGTTATTCAGATTGAACGTCCACGTGCCGGTGGAACGCAGGTACCAGCCTTCGGGCAGGTTGTAGATCAGGAAGGGCTGGAAAGTGGCGCTGTTGGTATTGCTGCGATCGTCGTCACCCGCAAACGAGTGCTGCCATTGCACCAGCGCGCCCAGCAAACGCTGTTTGGTCGGGCTGACCACAACCGCGGCCAGACCGCCCTGCCATTTGCCGGTGCCAGATAATCGTGCGTGGCGGTGGGCATGGTCAGCAGCGGGCCGATCCCGAATTCCATGCCGTTGGCGCCAAACAAAAAAAGATATCAAACAGATTGATATCGCCCAGCGCCGTCGAATAGCCCCCGGCGGGATCAGGCCGCGTACTGATCGGTACAGTGGCGCGCAACAACTGCGGTACCGGCAGCACGCCGGGCGCAATCGGCAGCGTGCCGCGCAACAAAAAAAAGTCGTTGGTGTATTTGTCGCTGCCAAACAGCGTCGGCACGTAGTAATCCTGAAAATTCAGCCCTGGGGCCGGGTTAAGCGGGTTATTGCTTTTGTTGGCGTCATCGGCGCTATCCGCCCATGCTGCGGCGTTAGCAAAAGTGGCAAGCAAGGCGCAGGCCCAGAGCTGTTTGAGCATCAGAATTGTCCAGTGGCGTTCAGTTGAATTCCGTTACCGCGCGGCCGGTTGGCCACATCAAATTCGCTAACCCAGCGCAGGCTGGCCGACACCGGCGTTTTGCCCGCTTTGCCTTGCCAGGTCAGGATGGGCCCGAGGCCGAGGGTACGGCCGCGGTTGCTGCCGATTTCGTTGGCCAGGCCACCGGTGTCGTCGCTGATCTGCTGGATCCAGCCAAACACGGCGCCGCCGCCCCAACCTGAGGCAAAGCGCTTGATGGCCGTCAAATCCAGCGTGGTGATGGCGCCGTTGTGATAGTGCGTATCGCTATTGGGCGAATAAAACTCCAGCCCCCACGTGCCCGACAGTTCGATATCGCTTTCGGGCAGGATTTTGGTGTAGGCCAGGCTGGGCATGAAGGTCCACGTGTTCTGCCCGGCATTGGCCAGGCGGTTGGCGTCATAGCTGCCGGTGGGCGCATAGAACTGCAGCTGAGCGCCATATGCTCGGTCTTGCTGAAGTGATACCCGATGGCCAGCGGCACAAACAGGATGTCGGCCATCTGGGTGGACGAATCACTGCCCGATTTATTCAGCAAGCCGGCCGAACCGGTAAGGCTGCCGCTGATGTCGGTGTACTGGAACGGCAACACGATGCCGGAGGCGTAGCTCCATGCGCTCGGTTCGGTTTTCCAGATGTAGCTAAGGCCAAGGTAGTTGTACGACACCTTCATATCGACATTGGCCACCACGGTATTGCCCAGTGGCAACTGCTTGCTGCCACCCAGCGAGCCGTCGTAATAAATGCTCGACACGGTGGCAAACACTTCACCCGGCGCGGGCGGCACGATGCCTGCCATGGGGTTGATGATCTGCCGGTAATCGGCCGCCCCGCACCGCCTTCCGTCGCCCATGCTGCGCCCGTGCCGGCCAGCAGCGCGGCAGTCACAGCAAAGTGGACCAAAGAAAACTTTCTCGAAACAGACATTTAAAAAACTCCTGGCGGGAATCTGGGAACAATCATATATGGCGCGCTCTACGACGCTGATATACAACGTACGCAAAGCCTGCGCTTTGCTTACAAATTTGCTTCAAGGTATAGCTGTCGCTATCTCACAAAGCAAAATGCATTTTGTAAAAAAACCGCGCGGGCGCTTCTATGTTGTAACTCTGATTTGAGGGCCACCGATGCCACGCATTTCTGCCTTGTTGCGCTCTGCCGGGCTGGTTTTGCTGGCATGCATGGCCCATGGCGCCCGTGCCGATGCCAGCGCGCCGTTTGACTGATCGGTCAGAACGTGCAAAAGCGCGCCAACGGTGTGGTGGCGATGATGGGCTACTCGGTGGTGCCGGACGTGACCACCAGTTCGCTCTCGATCAACAGCGCGGAATCGGGCAATCCTGGCTTGTGGTCCACCCAGTTAGGCGGCGGCGCCACGCTGAGCGATAGTTTTCCGGTGTACCTGGAAGGCATGCTCGGCTACACCCGCTATGACCCCACCTTTGTGGCCAGCAACGGCAGCGAAGACCGCTTTTTTTGCCGCTGCGCTGGAATACGATCAACGTCAGTGCAGGCATAGGCTGGGATTTTTTTTCCTCACGCCCAAATTGCGGCTGCGGCCGATCCTGAATGCCTCGGTCGGCAAGGTTGCCAGTGACATTCGCGTGGCCGACTGGGCCGTCAACGCCTACACCGGGCGCGACTTCGGTTTTCTGGATGGCGGCACCATGAATGTGTACGGCCTGGGCGGCTCCATGATGCTGGTGTATGAGGATTTCACGCCCGCCTATGAATACGAGCTGGAACTGCGCTACGCCAATATTCCGATGCATAGTTTTGGCGGCGAACTGCACGGTGAGGCCACAGCGCAAAGCTTTGGTCTGTGGACGCGCTACCGCGCCCCCACCGGCTGGCAATTAATGGACCGCCCGGTGCGCTACGTGCTGGAACTGGCGCACACCGAATATCTGGGCCAGCTGCGCGGCGCACTCGGCTTTAACGATCTGACTTCACTGGGCGCGGGCATCGAGTTTGATTCGAGCAAATACCACGTCGTAATCACCCGCACGCGCCTGGTTGCGCGTTATGTGTTCGGCAACAATGTGCACGGCGCATCGCTGGGCCTGGCGGTCAGTTTCTAGATCACATCGGGTGGGACTCGGCGTCCCTGTCGCGACCCACCCTCCAAAGCCCTAGCCACGGGCTGCGTTTTTTTGCGCGCCACGCTGGAGGGTGGGTCTTGCCCCACCCTATGCCAGCGGGATGGGTCTATGCGTCACCGTCAGTCGCGTTATTGTTTGATCGCAGCAGCCAGTGCGGCGTGGATGTGCCTGAATAAGCCGAGGGAGTCAGACCCGACTCTGTGGCTGCAAGGAGATACACGATGCGCGCTTTATGTATATTGCTGGCCGGAATGGCCTGCTCACCGGCGGCGTGGGCCGTGGTGTTGTATGACTCGGATGCCATGACCATCAGCTACAGCGTCGGCCCGGATAGCCCGACGCCGGAGCTCGTCAAGGCCGCTTTTGGCGGCACCGGCAATATCATGGTCGATGGCGTAACGCGCGAACTGAGCACCGAGTTTTCGCCGCAATTTGTGGTGGCCATGCCCGACTTTTCCACCGGCGACCACTGGAGCCGGTCGGTCGATATCACCATCACCGCCAAAAAACGGCTTCAGCCTGGATTTTGCGACCTATGGTGCGCCAATCGGACTGATCCCTTATGACGGGAGTCCGCTGCCCAGCTTTGTGCCCGACCAGACGCTGACCTATGTCGGCACGCCCGTCACTGGTTTTGACTTTACCAATGATGGCTTCAGCCTGCCCACCACCGATGAAAACGGCGATCCCGCGCTGCTCTACCGCTTTTTCCAGGCCTACCAGAACCCGACCTACCAGACCGCTGACTACCGCCCCAGTGCGATCACCAGCGTGACCTGGCAGAGCATGTATGAGTGGGACAAGGGCGGCTCTTCCGGCACATTTGTAGACAGCTACGGCGAGCGCGACGTTTTCGGTATCAACGCCACGGTCTCACGCTTGACCCGGTGCCGAGCCGGAAACCTGGGCGCTGCTCGGCTGCGGCGTAGTGGGCCTGTTGGCGCGCCGCGCCAGTGGTTTGATCACATCTGGCGGAACAGCCCGGCATAAGCGCGGCTGACCGGCAGTACATCGCCGTGCTGACGCAGATGTATCCGCAGCCGGCCGAGCAAATCGCGCTGGATATGGTCGATGGCGGCCAGTTGCACGATCACGCCACGGTGCACCTGGGCAAAGCGCGTTGGGTCCAGCCGTTGCGCCAGCTCCTTGAGCGGCGTGCGAATCAGATGACGTTTTTTCACGCGTGATGACCTCGGTGTATTTGTCGGAGGCTGGAAATACACCACGTCGGCCACATCGACCAGGTGGGTAATATCGTTCAGCCCCACGGTGAGCCACTGGATCAGGTCGCTGGCGGCAGGCGCGGCCGGGATGGTTGCCGTGGATGTGGGGGCGGCGGCATCACCGCGTTGCAGCCGGCTAATGCATTTGAGCAAGCGTTCATCGTTGATCGGCTTGAGCAGATAATCGACCGCGGCGGTATCAAAGGCGTCCACGGCGTATTCGTCATACGCCGTCACAAACACCACGCGGCTACCGCTGGCCAGACGCGCCACTTGCATGCCATCGAGGCCAGGCATGCGGATGTCGAGAAAGGCAAAATCCGGTTTCAGCGTATTCAACGCCGCCAGCGCGTCGGGACCATTACGCGGCATGGCGACGATCTGCAACTCGGGCCAGTAGCGGCCGAGGCGATCGGCCAGTTCGGTGGCCAGATTGGGTTCGTCATCGGCGATCAGTGCGGTGGGCAAATCAAACTCCTTGCAAGGGTAATTCAAGCAGCGCGGTCACGCCGCGCTCGGCATTGGCGCTCACCTGCAGCCGGGCGCGGTCGCCATACAAGGTCTGCAAGCGGCTGCGCACATTGCTCA
>BBFD01000265.1 GCA_001313065.1 Silvimonas sp. JCM 19000 | reverse complement strand
CCGGACGCCACTGCACGGATATGCGCGGCCGGATCCGCACCCACCGGCGCGGCATACAGCGTGCGCGCAATCACGCCATCACACGCGGCGGTGAGCAGATCGCTCTTGTTGGCGATATGCCAGTACAGGGCGCCCGCGCCAGTGGCCAGCTGTTCGGCCAGGGCGCGGAAGGTCAGGCCGCTTTCACCGTGCCGATCCAGCAAGTCGATGGCGGCTTCGATGATGCGTTCCCGCGAGAGCGATGCATCGCGTTTGGCGGAGGAGCGTGGGGTTTTTTTCCATGGCGCATCTTGACACAACTAGAACAACGTTCCAAGAATAGTAATGGAATGACGTTCCACAACAGCAATGCCGCCTGTGGTGGGCAACGTCGACGCGACAAGGATCAATAATGAGTACTTCCATTGCAATTATCGGCGCCGGCCTCGGCGGCCTGACGCTGGCCCGGGTGCTGCATGTGCACGGTATCGCCAGCACCATCTACGAAGCGGATGCGTCGCCTGAAGCGCGAACCAGGGCGGCTTGCTCGACATCCATGATTTCAATGGCCAGATCGCGCTCAAGGCGGCCGGTGTGTATGACGCGTTTACCGCAAAAAATCCATGCCGGCGGCCAAGCCACGCGCGTGCTGGACGCGCAGGGCACCGTGCTGTTTGAACAGGCCGATGACGGTAGCGGCGGGCGGCCGGAAATCTTGCGCGGGGATTTGCGGCAGATCTTGCTAGATTCCCTGCCCGAGGGTTGCGTGCGCTGGGGCCACAAGCTGGTGGCGATCGAGTCTTTGCCGGGCGGCCGCCATGCGCTGCGTTTTGCGCATGGCGCCAGTGCGACCACCGATTTGCTGGTGGGGGCGGATGGGGCCTGGTCGAAAGTGCGGCCCTTGCTCTCGACCCAGCAGCCGGTGTACTCCGGGCTCACCTTTGTCGAAACCCGGCTGGACGACGTCGAGCAGCGTCATGCTGCCACGGCCGCAGCGGCGGGTCGGGGCTCGCTGTTTGCGCTGGCGCCCGGCAAAGGCATTCTTGCTCATCGTGAGCCGGGCAATATTTTGCACGCCTATATCGCATTGCAGCGACCCGAGTCCTGGTTTACCCAGCTTGCAACAGCGGATGGCCCCGGCGTACGCAACTGGCTCGCCGCCGAATTCAAGGACTGGCACCGGCGCTGACCGCCTTGATCACCGACAGCGTACACACCCCGGTACTGCGCCCCGCTTACACCCTGCCCGTGCTCCATCGCTGGTCGCGCGTACCCGGCGTGACCTTGCTGGGCGATGCGGCGCATTTGATGGTGCCGTCGGGCGAAGGCGCCAATCTGGCGCTGTACGACGGGGCCGAACTGGCACGGGCGCTGATCGCCAGCCTGGACGATGTAGAAGCCGCGCTGGCCGCCTACGAAAGCGATATGTTCAGCCGCAGTGCCGAAGTTGCGCGCGAGGCGGAAGAACTGGTGCAGGCACTGTTTGGCCCCGATACGCCGCGCAGCCTGGTCGGCATGTTCAGCCAGGCCATGGGCCTGGTCTAAACCAACAGCGGGCTGTGGCGCCAGCGCCGCGCGGTGCCACAGCCGTGCTCGCTGTCTGGCGCCAGCCTTATTGCAGCAAGCGCGCCAGCCAACTGCGTTTGTGCAGGCGCGGTTGCACGCCGCGCGCCAGAAAGAAATCGGTATAGCGTGCGTCGCCTTCCTGGATATGGTGGGTCAGCCAGTTGCGCAAGAAATGCAGCAGCTCAAACGTCACCGCCTGCCTTCGGCCACGCGCTGCTGAAAGCCATGCAATTGCTCGATCAGCGCTTCGTGCTGGGCTTTATGCGCGTCGTAATCGGGATAGCCCATGATGCGCATCAGGCTTTCTTCCACGGTGAAGTGGATGCGGGTGTAGTCGGCCAGTTGGGTCAAGGTGGCTTCGACCACTTCGCGGCCGTGGTGGCTGCGGATGGCGTCGTGCAAGTCATTCAGCAGACTGACCAGCACTTTGTGCTGCTCGTCGATTTCTTCGATCCCGACCGAGAGGGAGTCGTCCCAGACTATCAGCATGTAGGCAGCCCTAAGAAAATGCCTATTCTGGCATTCATGCCGGTGGCATTTTTTTGCGCTGGATCAAAGCGCGTCAGTTTGGTGATGGTCCGTGCTTACGGCCGCCAGCCCAATGCCGACGCGGCTGTAGGTGCAAGCTGGACAAATGTGTAACCAGATGTCGGTTGATACAAAATTACCGCTCGTGTCACAAACATTTCTTTTTTTTGTAATCTAAAGTTAGTGGTGCCTCATTACCTTTCCGGAGCACCAAAAACATGCGTCCCCTACTACTAACATTGCTTGCCGCGCTGGCTGCCAGTCCGGCGATGGCCAGCATCAGCGAAGTTTATCAAGCACCGGCTACACCATTACGCTGACGGCCAGTGACTTCAACACCGACGCCAACTTCACCGACCAGGATCTCAGCACCAATTCATCGGGCTCGCTGGTGCTGACGCACGCAGACTTTAGCGGCAATACCTTCTCCGACAGCGTGCAACTGAGCATCAGCATTGCCGCCGGTTACAGCCTGGTCTCGGCCAGCTATGCCGATATCTCGCTGGATGCCTCGCCCATCGCGGCAACAGCCGAACAACCCACCCTCACCGGTTCGCACACCTATAGCGCAGCGGGCGCGGCCAATGACAACGTCAGTTTTTTTCGGATAACTCCCTGATCACGACTTATGGCGGCTTTGGCAATACCGTCGGCTCCAGTTATGTACTCGGCGCTAACCTGGTCACAAATGACTGGACCAGCAGCAACGGGATTACCGGGCTGACCTTGAACACCAATTACCTGATTGCCGTGCAGACGCCGGGCCAGGTGTTGACTGACAACACCGGTTATAGCGAATTTGATTTCCTGGTATTACCCACCACGCCAGTGCCGGAGCCCGAAACCTGGGCCTTGATGGGTCTGGGTTGCGTGGGCGTGCTGGCGCGTCTGCGTCGGCGCAAGGCGGCGCAAGCGCCTGATGTGCTGCGCATGGCCTGAGGCATACGCCCACATCAAACGCGCGGGGCCTGCGGGCCTCGCGTTTTTTTTATGTCGATGCGGGTACGCGGCCAGCGGCAGGGATCGAAGCCTGCACCCTTGCACGCAAGGGACGACTGGCGTCGTGCGTGTACCATTCCGCGACGCTGGCGGCGCTTATTCTGCCACACGCAGCCGCGCGGTCAGGACGTTATATTCAGTGCGCCATTGGCAAACGCTTCCGGGTTATGCCCCACCGCTTGCACACTGATGGAGTACGCGGCCAGGTTGCCAGATATTTGCCCTGACTGGCCACCACCTGGCCAGATTGCTACTGAGTGGCTCCAGCAGATTGGTGGTCAGCGCCACGTTCCACGCACAAAACTGGCAGGCGGCTCCGGCAAAGACATTGTCGGTGACGCTCATGCTGCGGAAGGTATCCGCCACCTGATGCGTTTGTTCCAGCACGTGTTTGCTATTGGCCAGAAAATCCGCGCTCAGCGCCATTTGCCAGACGCGGCAATTGCGCAGCCGCAACAGACCGCGCGCCGGCAACCACGAGAGCGAACCCGCACGCATCAGTTTGTCGTATTGGTTGAGCACCTGAGCCATGCTGTTGGCACCACCCACCGTATCGCCATACAACACCACCGAGCCCGCAATGTCGCTATCCGCCAGCAAGACATTGGCTAGCCCATCCAGCAGCGCCAGTGCCACGCCGGCTTGCGAAACAAACACCGCGTAGCGCAGAAAATCCACCGCCTTGATCAGCAACTCAGTGGGGGCTGGCACGCCGAGCGAACTGCGCAAGAACAAGGCGGTGCTCAGCTCGTTCAATGCACCGATCACCTTGAGCGGCACCACCGCATGATCCGCGCGGATGGTCTCGTTAATCTGGCTCTGCAGCGCCGGTGACTGGTTGTTGGCATCCAGTGCGATATCTTGCAGCGGCTTGACCATCTCGGCGGTCACCGGCAGCCACGGTTTGTTATCAGCGACCGTTGCTTGAACGCTTCCAGCAAAGGCATTTTGCCCAGCATGATATCGATCAACGCGTAGCCGCTGCTTTGCCACGGGCGCAAGTTGCAGCCTTGCACAGTGATCTGCGACGCCCCCGCTACGCTGATCAGGCACTGGCGCTCGATTTGACGCCGTTTACGCTCACCTGCTCCAGCCGCACCTGGTCGCAATCGACAAAGGTCCACGGCACACCATCGCCACTGCAGCTTGCGTCAAAATCTTCCAGCCCGACCGAGGCGTAGCCGCTAAATTGCATACCCAGCGCATCCATCTGCAATTGCGAGCCCGGGCCAATGCCGTGGATGGCCAGATGGGTTTTGTTATCCCCGGTCAGCGCCACCGGTTTGCTCAGTACATGCAGGCCGGGCAGCAAGCACAGGCAGACATCGCTGCCAGGCTTGCTCAGTTCATTCAGCGCCACCTGCAGATCGCCATATTGCCCGCCTAATCCTACCGTGACGCAGCAGCCGCCGCCGCCACCGCCGCCTTTGGCGCACAGCGCATCGATGGCGGCTTGTACCGTGTTGATTTTGGCGGCGGTCATATCCGGGCATTTAGCCGGGTCATACGCCACTTGGGCCGCGACGGCTAACTGCGCATTAAAGTGGATCTGGTTGTATTTGCCCGCGACGGCGCGCCCGAGGCCAGCAAGGTGGCGACGCAGGTTTGCGTCAGATTGGCCGAATTGGCCAGCGACCATTGCGTGCTGGCAATGCCGTCGCTATTGGTGGTGGCCGTTGCGGTCAGGCCACCACCAGTCACACTGCCTTCAGTGACACTAAAGCGCACCGCCGCATTCGCCACCGGAAACTGCCCGTTGAACACCGCCACTTCCAGTGGCTTGAGCAGCGGCACCGCCGTGCCGGTATTCAAAGGATCAGGCAAACCGCTCTGGCCATCACCGCCCACATAAAACAGATTGGTCAACTGACTGAGCGCAGGAAACAGCGCGCGGCAATCGTCCAGCCTGGCCCAGGTGCCCGCGGTGCAACTGAACAGCGCCAGCTTGCCAAAGGCGCGCAACGGCCCTTCCGGCAGCTGGAACACGGCGTGCCGCTGGCGTCCTTGGGCCATTGCACGTCGGAGGTGGCGGTGCGCGCCGGAATGGTCCAGTAATCGCCCACCCGGAAGCCGCCCTCCACCAGCCGCACCTGCACGCCGTTTTCCAGCGCGGTCCAGCCGTCGTTGTACGCGGCCGCCGCCGTCTGCGCTTTCAGCTCGACCAGATCATCCCAGCGCCGTACGCGCGGATTACTGGCAAACAGGCCCTGGTCCAGCGCGCCGGTGGCGCTGGTCAAATCCACGGTAACCACATTGCCCGCCGTACGCGTCACTTTGACCAGGGTGCCGGCCAGGCCGAGCAACTCGTGCGTGTCGTCAAAAAAAATTCCACCCAGCAGCCAGCGCTGATACTCAGATAAGCATCGCGGCCGATGCTGGCCACTTCAAATTCATTGGCGGTAGGGTCATTCAGCCAGCGCACCACCGTGCTGACGATGCAGCCGTTGTCGCGCGACCACTTGAAGCGTGCCTTGCCCCCGCTGCTGCCATCGTCATGAATTTCCACGCGATACAACTGGTTTTCCAGGCTGCGATAGCCCGCCTCGGGCGTGAGCAGACACAGGTCGGTGCTGGTGGC
>BBFD01000264.1 GCA_001313065.1 Silvimonas sp. JCM 19000 | reverse complement strand
GGCGTTGGCGTTGGCGCTGGCGTTGGTGACGGAGTCGGTGCGGGGGTTGGCGTCGGCGTCACCCCATTTACATCCACTTGCCACGTATACGTGTTGCCATCGCGCGCATACACATGGTTGCCCGTCGCATTCTTCTGCGGCGATACCGTGCCATCCGCAGCCAGCTTGCCGATGCTCACATAGCGCGACGAGGTGTTCACCGTTTGCGCCATATAAAACGGCCAGTTGGCCGCCAGATACATGGCATCGCCATTGGCGCTGTAGGTGCTCATGGTGGTGGACCACGTTTCCAGATCGGCGCCGTTTTTGTCGAACAGCCGGAACACCACCTTGGTGCCATCCGCCAGGTTCTGCGCGGCGGTCACCGTGCCCAGGTCTTTAAAGTTCGACACCACCGGGGTAAAGCTCACATCCGAGCACGAATAAAACGCCTCGGTGCTGTCCGAGCGCTGCCACGTTGCATAGATCACATGGTGGCCGCTTTTGCCGGTGGGCAAGGTGCAGCTCAGGTGATAGCGGTTGTTGCGTCGGCGGTCAGATTGCCCAGCGTGCAGAACTGCTGCAGATCGGACCACTTCAGCGGCGTGGTTTCGCTCCAGCCGTCACGCGTCACATACAGCGTCCACGCTTGGTGGCGTGCTTGGCGGTGGCGTTCCAGACAAAGTCGAACTTGCCGTTGGCGTCCGGCGCGATCACCGTGGTGGCCCAATCCTGGCGCGGCAAATCCAGCCGCTGTAATTGGCCTTGCCGCCCGCGCACAACTGGCCATCGGGCACCACGGCCTGATGGTTGCTGTTGGCGTTGGCTGGTTTACGCCCGCCCAGTCGTACAACATCTGTGGGCCAGACTGCGCTACCGCCGCCTGGCAAGCCGCCGAAGTGGGCGCTTCGGGGCCTTCTTTAAAGCACTGGTACACGCGGCTGATGGGCGATTCCATCGAGCCATGCGCCAGCGCGGGTTGCGCCAGCCCGGCCAGCAGGGCCAGGCAGAGCGGGGTCATGATGCAGCGTGCTGCGGATAGATGTGTTACCGGTTTCATTTAAAACTCCTCTTTCCTCTGGTTTATCGGACCTGGCAACAGGCCTCTGTTTTAGCGATCAAGGCCATGTATACAAGCCAGCCAGGTCACGGCTAACAGTAGGAAAGGGCTTGCCTTGATACAAGGCAGATACAAATGGGCGGTGGCCGCGCCGGGGCTGGCGGCGGGGGCGCGCCCATAGAAAAAAGGCTGCCGCAGCAGCCTTTTTTTTACCCAACACATCAACCCCGGAACCGGGCTCAGCTATGCACAAACTGGCGGATATGGCCAGCAGTTCATCTTCCTGGTAGGGCTTGCCGAGGAACACATTCACGCCCAGTTCATTGGCGTAATTGCGGTGCTTATCGGCAGTGCGCGACGTGATCATGATGATCGGAATATGGCGGGTGTCGTCGTTGGCGCGGATATTACGCGTCAGTTCAAAGCCATCCATCCGCGGCATTTCGATATCGACCAGCATCACCGCCGGTTTCAGATCCTGCAGCTGTTGCAGCGCGTCGACGCCGTCCTTGGCGGTCTGCACCTGGAAGCTTCCCGCGCCAGCAGGCGGCCGGTGATCTTGCGCACGGTCAGCGAATCGTCGACCACCATGATGACGGGGACGGTCTTCAGCTGCTCGGCCCGCGTCGGCGCGGCCTGGCCGGTTTGTGTGGCCACTTCACCACGGGCCAGCAGCGCCAACGGTTCATGATCAACACAATGTCGCCGTTACCCAGTACGGTCGAACCGGCCACGCCAGGAATCCGCGCCAGCTGCGGGCCAATGGCCTTGACCACGACTTCCTGATTCTTGACCAGTTCGTCGACATGCAGCGCCATCCGGTTGGCACCCGAACGCAGCAACAGCACGGTGGAGAAGCGTTTGGTTTCCGGCATGCTGGTGGCGTCACCCAACAAGCGCGGGAAATAAGAGAACGGATAGCGGCTGCCCAGCCATTCCTGGGCGCGCTGGTCGTACAAGCGTGCCAGCGGCTCCTGCTTCAGTTCCTGCACCTGTTCGATCATCACCGACGGAATCGCGTACAAACGGCCCGCTGCCTTCACCAGCAAGACTTGCGTCACGGCCAGCGTCAGCGGCAGGTTGATGGTAAAGGTGGTGCCCACGCCCGCTTCACTGCTTACATCCACGCGGCCGCCGAGGTTACCGATTTCGTTCTTCACCACGTCCATGCCGATGCCACGGCCGGACAGCTGCGTCACCGACGATGCGGTGGAGAAGCCCGGCTCAAAAAAATCATCTGCATCAGATCGCGGTCGGCCACGTCCTGGCCTTCGCTGATCAGGCCTTTCTCCAGCGCTTTGGTGCGGATGCGCGGCAGATTCAGGCCCTTGCCGTCATCCTTCAACAGCAGCACCAGCTCGTTGCCTTCCTGGCGCACTTCCACCAACACTTCACCAAACTCGCTCTTGCCGGCAGCAGCGCGTTCTTCCGGGCTTTCCAGACCGTGGTCGATGGCGTTACGCAGCATGTGCTCGAACGGCGAAATCATTTTTTTCCAGCACGCCACGGTCAATTTCAACGCGCGCGCCGCGCAATTCCAGGTTGACCTTCTTGCCGGTTTCTTTGCCGGTGGTGCGGGTCAAGCGGTACAGACGATCCGAAATGCTGGAGAACGGCACCATGCGCACGCGCATCAGGCTCTGTTGCAGTTCTTTGGTCATCCGCGCTTGCGAGTTCAGCGCTGCGCTCGATTCGTCCAGGTTCTTCAGCAAGTTGTGCTGAATGGTCGACACGTCGTTAACGCTTTCCGCAATAAAGCGGGTGATCTCTTGCAGACGGGTAAAGCGGTCGAATTCCAGCGGATCAAACGACGCTTCGAGCGAGTTACCCAAGTCCTTCTCGCGCGCCTGCATTTGCGATTCGGCCTGGATTTCCAGCTCGCGCATCTGGCCACGCAAACGCGTCACGTTTTCGGTCAGATCCAGCAGCGAGCTCTTTAGCGCCAGCATTTCCGATTCGATCCGCGCACGCGAAATCGAGACTTCACCGGCCTGGTTAACCAGCTCATCCACCAGCTCCGATTTAACGCGGATGGTGGTTTTGCCTTCGGCATCGGGTGCGGCCACCAGCGCCTGGGCGCGCGGCGCGGCCTGTTGCACGGCAATGCCGCTCACCACGTCGGCGGGCTTGGCTTTGCGGCCCGACAATTCGTCGAACAGCAAGCTGGTCAGGTCGTAATCGTTTTCCAGTTCTTCCAGCAGCGGGCCGGAGAAATGCGCGCCAGCGGCCAGCAAACGCGATTCCATGCGGTGCACGGCTTCGCCCATGCGCATGCGCCGGACATCCGCGCGCTGCCTTTCAGCGTGTGCAATACGCGCTTGAGCTTGTCGGCATCGCTGTCGTCGCTTCATGCAGCGAGCGCAATACCGCGCCGATTTGCGGCAGCAGCTCGTCGCCTTCTTCGATAAACACCGGCAGCAACTGCTCATCAATTTCATCAGTCAGTGCGTCGTCCAGCTCGGCTTTGCGTTCACCCAGCGTGCCGCCGCCTTGCGTCAGCAGATTGTCGAGCGGCGATTCAACGGCATCGGCCACTGGCGGTACAAAGGCCAGTTGTTGTTCCGGCGCGAAGACCGGCTCAGCCAGACCCAGCGCGGCGGCCGGCGCATAGGCAGCGGCTTCGGCGTCGATTTCAGCCAGGTCGACTTCAACCGGCGCGTCGTGATGGGCATTGTGATGCAGGGCGTGGCTGTCGGCATCGTGCGGCTCAAACGGCGCAACTTCGGTGTTCCAGCTGTCGTGCGGCAGATCGAGGATGGTGCTTTCCAGATGCGTGCCCAGGTCGTCGGCCGCTGCGGCTTCGAGCGACACGTCTTCCGGCAGCAGGTCTTCGGCCACGGCCAGCGCCTGGCCTTCCAGCGGCGCCAGCTTGCTTACGGGCGGGTCTTCAAATTCGGCTTCCGCCGCCATGGCTTCGGCACCGCTGATTTCGGTGCTGCTGCTGGCGGCGGCGTCCAGATCCAGGTTCAGATCGGCTTCATCCAGCGCAATCTGGAATTCCGGCGCGGCCATATCGACCGTGTCTTCCACCGGCACCAGTTGGTCCAGCTCATCCAGCGACAGCGAAATCTCGTCGTCTTCAGCTTCAGCGCTCAGGGCGGGCGGCGCTACCGGGGGGCTCAGGTCCAGCGCAGCACTGTCTTCCAGCGCCAGGTCCAGCGCGGTATCGGCCAGCGAAATCTCGTCGTCCTCGTGCGCCAGCTGCGGCGTATCCAGATTCAGATCCAGGCTCAACACGTCTTCGATGCCCGGTGCATCCAGGTTCAGCACCAGGCTGTCGGCCGGATCAGCGGGTGCGCTGGGTGCGGCGGCATCCGGGGCCGATTCAAAGCTGAAGTTGGCCGCTTCGTCCGCGTCCAGTTCCGTCGCAAACTCGATCGGCTCGGCGGTCATGGCGGCGCTGGTTTCTGCGCGGCTTAGCGTAGGGCTGCTGGCTTCCAGCAATTCCAGATCGGCGCTGTGAGCGGACGGGTCTTGCTCGTCTGAGGGCAGATCAAAGGTGAATTCATCGTCGGCGACTTGCGCGGCAGCGGCGTCATCGGCCAGGTCAAACCCGGCTTCTGGCGCAGCGTGTGCGGCAAATTCTTCGGCACTTTCGACGCTGGCAAAATCGGCGGGCGAGATCGCATCCAGTTCAATCGCCGCGGCGGCCGGGCTGTCTTCCAGCGACAATTCCAGCGCTTCTTCATGCAGCGCGGCCAGTTGGCCAATTTCGAAGGCGGCGTAGGTCGGCGCCTGGCGATTAAAAAATCTGATGCAGTTGTTCTTCCACGCGGGTGACCGAACCACCCAGCAACGGCGCTTGTTCGTACACGCGTTCGCCCAGTTCCTGCACCGCGTGTTCGATGGCATAGGACAACTCGCCGAGGCCACGGAAGCCCGCGGTCGAAGCGATGCCGCCCAGCGTGTGCGCGGCCAGCAAAAAAGTCCGGTGGCAGCCGGTTGCTGGGCCAGCGCATTGCGGCCCGTCACCAGCACGTTCAGATGGCGCTCGGCTTCATCGCGGAAAATGCTGAACAGGGTGGCCGAGACGGTGACCTCGCCAACTTGCACATCGGCCGGGCTGTCGTCAGCTGCGGCTTGCGGCGCCGCTTCGGGCGTAATCGACGCCACCGACACGGTGGGCAAACCACCGGCTGGCGCGTTATCCAATGCGGTCTTGAGCGCGTCGGCTCGTTGGATCAATTCATCCGAATCGACGGTGGCGCTGCCGGTGCTCGAAAGTTGTTCCACCCAACGCTGGAAGGCGTCGTGGCTGTCCTGGATCAGTCCCAGCAAATCCTGGGTGGCGGCTTGCTCGGCCTGCAGCCATTTGTTCATGACTTGTTCAATCGCCCAGGCGGCTTCGCAAGGTGATTCAGCCCGACCATGCGGCCGCTGCCTTTCAGGGTATGGAATGCGCGACGCAACACGGTCAGCGCTTCGCGATCATGCGGCGCGGTCCGGCACAGGGCGATCTGGCTGGTGATGGTGGCCAGCACTTCGACCGCCTCTTCCAGATACACCTCCAGCAATTCGGCATCGACCGCTGCATCCGATTGCGGCAACGCGCGCGGGGGCTCGGCCAGTTCGATGATTTCGGGGGGCGGCGGTTTCCGGCGTTACGGCGGCGGCGGCCGGGGCGATCATCGGCGGCTCGGCT
>BBFD01000263.1 GCA_001313065.1 Silvimonas sp. JCM 19000 | reverse complement strand
TCGGACCGCAGCTCGCACGGGCGGGCGACGGCTTGCCGCAGCGGCTCAGCCGGCTTTGGCCTTCACATAGCGCCCGGGTGCAGGCTCGATGGGTTTGTAGGTGGCGTTACCCAGTGTCTTGCGCGCCGCTACCTTCTTGCCGGTAAACGGCTGCAACCATGCCAACCAGTCGGTCCACCAACTGCCCGCATGCTGTTCGGCGCCGTCCAGCCACTGTTGCGGCTCGGCCACCGCCGCGTCCCGCGTCCAGTAGCTGCGTTTGTTGGCTGCGGGCGGATTGATGGTGCCGGCGATATGGCCGGATGCGCCCAGCACAAAGCGTGTGGGGCCGCCCAGCAAATGCGTGCTTTGCCACGCGGCTTGCCACGGCACGATATGGTCTTCGCGCGCCGCGAAGATATAGGTCGGGGTCTTGATCTGGCCCAGATCGATGGGCACGCCGCACAGCGAAAACGAATCAGGTCGGGTCAGATTGTTTTGCAGATACATGTTCTTCAAAAAAAGAAGGTATGCATCGGCATTGCCAGGTCAGCGCCATCGTTGTTCCAGTACAGCAAATCAAACGGTGGCGGCGTTTTGCCTTTCAGGTAGTTGTGCACCACGTAGTGCCAGACCAGGTCGTTGGCGCGTAGCGCGGCAAAGGTGCGCGACAGCTCCTTGCCGGAAACAAGGCCGCCCGCCCCTGCCGCCAACTGCGCCTCGCGCTGGCTGACCAGGTTCCAGTCGATAAAATGCTGGATATCGCCCGGATCGGCGTGATCAAGCATGGCCGCCATCAAGGTCAACGAAGCTATCCAGTCATGGCCGCGCGCTTGCAGCACCGGCATGGCCGTGGCCACCAGCACGCCGCCGATGCAGAACGACAGCACATTGATTTGCGGCTGCTTGCTGATGGCGCGGCTTACTTCAACCGCTTTGATGATGCCGTCCTCAACATAGTCATCCCATTGCAGATGCCCCAACTCGGCCGGAATCGAGCGCCACGACACCAGAAACACGGTCTGCCCCTGCGCCACGCACCAGCGCACCATCGAGTTGGAAGGCTGCAAATCCATGATGTAAAACTTGTTCACGCATGGCGGCACAATCAGCAGCGGAACTTCGCTGACTTTGCTCATCAAAGGCTTGTACTGCAGCAGCTGGAACAGCTCGTTTTCGAACACCACAGCGCCTTCGGTGGTGGCCAGATTACGGCCCACTTCAAACGCCGATTCGTCGGTCATGGTGATGGTGCCTTTGCGCACATCTTCCGCCAGCTTCTGCATGCCTTGTTGCAGGCTGGCGCCTTCGGTTTCGGCGGCCAGCTTCATGACCTCAGGATTAGTGAACGCAAAATTGGCCGGGCTGAGCGCATCGGTCAGTTGCCGCGTGAAATACGCCTGGCGGGAGCGAGCGGCGGCATCGCCGCTGGCATGCGTGGCGGCCAGCGTGTTGAGTAACCGCGCTGTAAGTAAATAATTTTGTTTGATGAACGAAAAAACGGCGCGGCGTCCCACTCGGCGCGGCAAAGCGGCGGTCGCCGGCTTCAGGCTGTATCAGGGTTCAGCGGGCGTGCCACGCAGATAAGTGGCCCACAAGGTCATCTGGTCGTGCAACCACTGAGCTTGCAACGTCGGCCATTCGGCTGTCAGACCCTTGTTTTGTTGGGCATTCTGCTCGGCAGCTGCACCGTTGGGCGCGGGCGCCGCCACGTTCATCCATTGCTGCCACAATTGCTGCTGGCTGGCGGCCAGTTGCTGATAAAACGCATCGAAAGAGGAGGAATCGGCCACTACATGCCTCGCAACAGAACTGGACAGAAAAAAAACCGCACCAGACTGGTGAGGTAAACCAGCATACGAAAACGCGGTTTTTTGCTGCAAGTTCGGTGAAATTTTCTAAGACAGCGCTTTGCAAATCGCGCAGTACTGCTTGATTTGACATGACTTTCTTACTCTTCTCAATTACCATGACGCGCAATCTGATCGATATGGCCCACGCATTCTGGAGACCGACCATGCGTCCTCTCAACCCCCTGATTATTTCGTTGCTGACTGCGGCGGCTCTGGCCATGGCCCCCGGTGCGCAAGCAGCAACGCATCACAAGCACAAGACCACCGCGCAAGCTAGCGCCAAAAAAAGTCCAGCAAGTCCAAAAAAAACCGTTGCGCGTGTCGATACCACGCTGGCGCCGTCCGTTAAAGGTTCGGTCAGCCGTCGCGCCATTGCACAAGCCCGCCGTGGCGTGCGCGTGCAGCCGGCCATGGCGTTGTCGTCGATGGACAACCCCGGCGTGCAATCAGCCGCCGTGTTGATCCTGAACGAGAACAGCGGTGACGTGGTTTATCAAAAGAACCCGGACAACGTGACACCGATTGCGTCGATCAGCAAGCTGATGACCGCCATGGTGACGCTGGACGCGCATTTGCCGATGAATGAATTCATCACCATCAGCGAAGAAGACGTCGACACGCTCAAGAACACCAGTTCGCGTCTGACGGTGGGCACCCGCTTGACCCGTGCCGAAGTCATGCTGCTGGCACTGATGTCTTCGGAAAACCGTGCGGCTGCGGCATTGGCGCGCACCTATCCGGGCGGCAAGGCACTGTTCATCACCAAGATGAACGAAAAAAAGCCCAGGCGCTGGGCATGCACAGCACGCATTTTTTTATGATCCAACCGGTCTGACGCCGCAAAACGTCTCCACCGCACGCGATCTGGTCACCATGGTCAAGACCGCCCGTGGTTATCCGGAAATCCACGAGTTCACCACCTCGTCGCAATACGAGTTCACGTCCAACCTGAATGGCCGCACGATGTCTTTTCATAACACCAACCCGTTGGTGAAAGAAGACCGTTGGGACATCGGGCTGACCAAGACCGGCTTTATCAACGAAGCGGGCCACTGTCTGGTGATGGAAGCCACCATCAGCGGCACTCCGGTGGTGATCGTGCTGCTGGATTCGACCGGTAAATACACCCGCATCGGCGATGCCATCCGCGTAAAGAAATGGCTGGAAACCAGCCCGGTCGCGCTGGCACGTAGCTAAAGCAAAGCATGCATAGGGTGGGTCAAGACCCACCAACCAGAGCGGCATAACCGGACATTGATGTCCGGACGAATGGCTTTGGTTGGTGGGTCTAGACCCACCCTATTTTTGTTTTAGAAGAACTGCGTCAGCCACGCCTTGAACTGCCCCGACGACATCGCGCCGTTGACGCGGTCTATCTCCCGCCCGCCTTCAAACACCAGAATGGTGGGAATGCTACGGATACGTAGCGCGCCCGACAGATTCTGCTGCTGATCCGTATCCACCTTCAAAAACGTCGCCTTGCCGGCAAAGTGCTCGGCCGCGCTGGCATAGGCCGGGGCGAAGGATTGGCACGGGCCGCACCAGGTGGCCCAGCAATCCACGATGATGGGGCGCGCCAGCGTCTTGATCAGCGTCTGGAACTGCGCCTCGTCCACCGCCAGCGGCGCGCCGCTAAAGATCGGCTTGTGGCAAGCACCGCAGTTGGGGTCATCAGCCAAGCGGCTGTCTTCGATACGGTTTTGCGTGTGGCAATGCGGGCATGCGATCTGCATGGTGTTTGACTCCGGCGGCCCGACGGGCCTTGTTTTTTTTGCTGTTGGGCCAACATGTTTACAAACCAGTACGCGCAACACAAGTGCGGCGCGTTCCCTTCCCTCTTTGGGGCCGGTACAATCGCCCCCCGCTCTATCTATATGTCGAGTCCTGCGTATGCTCTGGTTCCGTAATCTGCAAATTTATCGTCTGGCCCTGATCACGCATTGACTGCGGAAAGCATCAGCAGTTGCCTGGAAAAGCGGCCGTTTGTGCCGTGCGGCAGCAGCGACATGATGTCGCAAGGCTGGATTGCGCCCGCCGCCCACGCGCCCGAGCAATTTGCCTATCCGTGGCAAGACGCCGTGCTGGTCATGCTCAAGACCGAAGACAAACTGCTGCCAGGCGCGGTCATCAAGAACGCGGCCGATGCGCGGGTCGCCGAGATCGAAGCGCGCGAGAACCGCAAAGTGGGCAAGCGCGAAGCCAAAGAAATTCGCGAACGCATCGTCGATGAGCTGATCCCGCGCGCCTTCACGCGCAGCCGCACGCAACGCGCGTTGATCGATCTGCAAGCCGGCCTGGTACTGGTCGAAAGCGCCAGCGCCAGCAAAGCCGAAGAATTGTTGTCCTTGCTGCGCGAAAGCCTCGGTAGCTTGCCCACGCGTCTGCTGCAAACCCAGACCACGCCGCAAACCGCCATGACGTTGTGGCTGGAAAGCGGCGATGCCGGTGAATTTGATCTGGGCCAGGACGTTGAACTGCGCGTACCCGGCGATGATGGGGCCATTGCGCGGCTGGTGCGCCAGCCTTTGTCCGGCGACGAAATCCAGATGCATTTGTCCGCGGGCAAACTGGTCACCAAGATAGCCGTGTCGTGGCAAGACCGCGTGGCCTTCCAGCTGACTGAAAAAACTGGAACTGAAGCGCGTCGCCATGATGGATACGCTGGAAGAAGAAATGAAAGACAGCGACGCGGCCGATAAGGAAGCCTTGTTCAATGCTGGCCTGACATTGCTGCTCGGCGAGCTGCGCCAGCTGGTGCCGACCCTGATTACGGCACTGGGCGACGAGATCCCTGCCTGATCCAATAGTTGTGTGCTACCGAATGCCCGCTGCCTGCAGCGGGCATTTTTTTTGGCGCACACGCCGTAAATAATCCACCTTAGCCTGACAACCGACAGGCCCCCTTGTGCGTTGCAGCAGAAAAAAAACCCTAAGGGGAATGCGGGTTTGCGTCTGCTAGTCGATCGACTAGTCATTTCGACCGACCGTTCGTCTTGCCGCAAATAAGGTAAATCTGATGCACTTCAATGATTTAGGAATTGACTACCCGAAAACAGGTGATCAACAAAATGATGATTGCTTTGACAACTATATTGGGTGAAACCTATCATCCTCGGCGTATTTTGAGAATTTGAGAATTTCGCTAAGGGTTTGCTCATGTCCATCACTCAACCCCCGGAAGAAAATCTGGGCGTTCTGGTCCGTCAAGTTCGCGACGGCATGTTTCATCTGTTTGAACACAAGCTGGCGCAAAGCGGCCTTGAGCTGAATCTCAGCCAGTATCTGGTGCTCAAGCGTCTGGCTTACCACGGCGTGCAGACTGCCACTGAACTGGCCCGTGCCATCGACCACGATGCCGGTGCCATGACCCGCCTGCTGGATAAGCTCGAAGAAAAAAAGGCTATCTGCGCCGCCAGCCGCATCAGGAAGACCGCCGCGCGCTGCAGATTTCGCTGACCGAAGCCGGCCAGGCGCTGTGGGCCACCATGCAGGCCTGTGGTGAGGCCTCGATGGCCGTGGCCGTGTCTGATCTGAATGACGCCGAGCAAGAACAACTGGTGTCTTTGTTAAAGCGTGTGCGCAATACGCTGGAGAGCAAATAAGTGATCCCCCAAGCCGTAGAAACCGCTGCAGCGCGCTGGCGTAGCCCCGCGTTGCTCACGGTGCTGGCCGCGTCGATTCTGGCGCTGCGCCAATATGAAGGGTCTGGACACCAGCGCCAGCCTGCGTGATGCCAGCAGCGTGGTGGGCAAAAAAAACGCCACGGATGCCAGCGTGTGGCCGGCGCAGGACTGGTGGCACAGCCTGAACGATGCCCAACTCGATGCGCTGATTGCGGACGCGCTCAAGAACAACCCCAACCTGGAAGTCGCCGACGCGCGTAATCGTGCCGCACTTGCCCAGGCCGG
>BBFD01000262.1 GCA_001313065.1 Silvimonas sp. JCM 19000 | reverse complement strand
CTTGCGGGCAAGCTATCCCGCGGGTCGAGCATGATCTGGTATTCGCGCTGGAAATTGGCCGCGCTTTCGCCGGGGCATTGCAGCCTGACGGCCAGCGCCACCAGCGGTTCCAGCAGCGACTCGGCGGAGCGGATCTGCAGCGTGCCGCGTGTTGCGCTCTGGGCGTCGAACACCAGCCGCGCATTGCGCAAGGTGGTCATGCCGTCATCCGCGGCGGCGACCAGCTGAAAGCAATTGCTCGCGATGTTCTCGCCATCGACCATCGTCACGGGGATGGACGCGTCCAGTCTTTCGCCCAACGCAGAGCGTAGCTGCAGTGCGCCTAGCGTCGCGCCCTGTGCCGGGGCGGCACAGACGAGATACAGCCAGCCACCGGCCAGCCCGTTCAGGAGTGCGAACCGAAATTTCAGTTTGATCAAGAAAGCTTCGCCTCATCCGACAATTTGTAAACAGCCTGGCAGGATGCAAACGGTTGCGGAAACACAGATGTTTGCACGTCCGTCATAGTGTGCCGGTGCGGCCGACACGTCGTTTTCCTGCCGCTGACTTGTTGCGATTATAAGGAAAGCATCCGCGTTGTTGGCATTTTTTTTGTCAGCAATATATTGACAGCATGCTTTCATGCGCGGCACTGTCCTCGCTATCATGACAATGCAATTCGCGTAATCCATCGGCCAGACTGAGCCGATGACACTCGCTGCGTGCAGTTTAGCGAATCCTGACACGGTTTTGCCACGCAGCACGTTGTTGCATTGTAGCCGTGGGTAACGCGGCTGCCCGTGCCTGGGTAAGCCAGCACACAAGAATGCGGGCGATGAAGTCAGCGCCCGCCCTGCATAAACCACACAGCACTAAATATAAGGCACGCCGATGGACCGATTGCAAGCCATGCGTATCTTTACACGAGTGGCCGAACTGGGCAGCTTTAGCCGCGCTGCCGAACAACTGCAACTGCCGCGCCCCAGTGTCAGCAACGCGGTACAAGAACTCGAAACGCGCCTGCGCGTGCGTTTGTTTCAGCGCACCACGCGCAAGGTGAGCCTGACGCGTGAAGGCACGGCCTATCTGGCGCAATGTCAGGCCGTGCTGCGCGAATTTGATGCCAGCGAAGCCATGTTCCAGAGCGCCCATACCGGGCCGCGCGGCACGATCAAGGTTGATTTACCCGAGCGCATGGCCTTGCTCACCGTCATCCCCGCCCTGCCCGACTTTCTACAGCAATATCCGGATCTGCGCGTCATCGTCGGCGCCTCGGATCGTTTTGCCGATCTGTTTGAGGCGGGCATTGATTGCGTGGTGCGCGTCGGCCAGCTGCATGACTCCACGTTGGTGGCGCGGCGACTGGGCGAATATCCGCAAGGCAATTACGCCGCGCCCTCTTATATAGATACTTACGGCGCGCCGCGCACGCTGGATGAACTCCCGGCGCATTTTGCGGTGGGTTATCAAACGCGCAATGGCCGCGATGCGGACTGGGAATATCTGCGCGACGGTCAGGTGCATACGCTGGCGGTGCCGACACGCGTTGCCGTCAGCAGCGCGCAGGCTTATCTGGCCTGTTGTCAGGCCGGGCTGGGCATGATTCAAGTGCCCCGTGCCGGCCTGCTCAAAGAAATCCAGCGCGGCGAGCTGGTAGAAGTGCTGCCGGATTTTCCACCGCCCGCGCTGCCGGTGTCGGTGCTGTATCCGCACGGCCGCCATCTGGCCCCGCGCGTACGCGTATTTATTGATTGGGTGAGCGCGCTGCTGGCGCCGCAGATTCAGCCACCGGAGCGGCCAGCCCCGTCGGCGGAATAAGCGCAAAGGTGGCGCGCATGGCCACCACCGCTTCTTGCTCCACCAGCAACACGCCAGAGATATGGCACAAGCGCGAGCCGATCTTGACCCGGTCGATGGCGCACTCCAGCACCTGCCCGGGCCAGACTGGCCGCAAAAAAATCCACAGCCAGATTGGTGGTCACCATGCGGCGCTCTGCTGGCAATTGCGCCAGCACGTTATTGGCCAACCAGGTATCGGCCAGCGTGCTGAGCATGCCACCGTGCACAATGCCGCCACCATTGCAGTGCGCGGGCGTAGCCAGCCAGCGGAACAAAACCCCGCCTTCAATCCGTTGCGCAAACACCCGTGCAATCGCTGGCACAAACTGCCCGGCGGACGGCCATAGCGTAAAACCTTGCTGCTGCCAGCGTTGTTCAAGTTCAGCGGCGTCGGGGCCGGGTGCGGCCAGGGGCGTGGTTTGCATCGAGTCTCATCAGTCAGCGATTGCACAGCGCGCGTGCGCATTATGGATAAATGCACCAGCGCAGTGCTGTTGATCAGTGTTTGCTAATCCGGGCAAGCAGGTGAATACCTCATGGGGATGCCGGTCAGCGCTTCAATAAAGTGGCCCCACAGAAATAAAACGATAACTTTTTTTGTACGATCTGTGGAGGCAATCATTATGAAGCTATTCCGAGGGGTGTATTCAAGCGCGCTACGGCGGAGCGGCCCGGCCGCGCTGCTGTTGCTGGCCAGCCCGGCCATGGCGGCCGATTTGCAAGTTCTGCACTGGTGGGCCTCAGGCGGTGAAGCCAAAGCCGCCACCGCGCTCAAGACCGCGCTGCAAGAGAAAGGCGACCACTGGAAAGATTTTCTGATTCCAGGCGGCGCCGATGCCGCCATTACCACGCTCAACACCATGGCCACGGCCGGGGCGCTGCCGGATGTGGCGCAATCCAAAGGCCCGGCCATCCAGTACTGGGCGCAGCGCGGCCTGACCGCAGATGTAGACAGCGTGGCGCTACGCGATCATTGGGACCAGACGCTGCCGCAAGTGGTGCAGACCGTCATGAAATACCAGGGCCATTATGTGGCGGCGCCGGTCAACGTACACCGGGTCAACTGGTTGTGGGTCAACCAGGATTTGCTGAACAAGGTCAACGCCAAAACGCCCACCACCTGGGATGAATTCTTTGCGACCGCCGCCGCGCTGAAAAAAAGCCGGCATCACCGCCGTGGCCTACGGTCAGCAACCGTGGCAAGACGCCACCGTGTTCGAAACCGTGGTGCTGGGCGTGGGCGGTGCTGATTTTTATCGCAAGGCGCTGGTCGAGCGTGATCCTGCGGCGCTTAAGAGCCCGACCATGCTCAAAGCGCTGGAAACCTGGCGGCGCATCAAGCCTTACACCGACAACAACGCAGGCGGCCGCGACTGGAATATCGCCACCAGCATGGTCATTACTGGCAAAGCCGCGATGCAGTTTATGGGCGACTGGGCCAAGGGCGAATTCCTCGCGGCGGGCAAAGTGCCGGGCAAAGATTTTATGTGCGTGCCCGCGCCGGGCACCACCGATGCCTACACCTTTAATATCGATAGCTTTGTGTTCTTCAAGAGCCACCCCGAAGCCGCCAAAGCGCAAGCCGATCTGGCCGAAATCCTGTTGAGCGCGCGCTTTCAGCAGCAGTTCAATCTGGACAAAGGCTCGATCCCGGTGAAGCTGGGTTCCGACATGAGCCGCTTTGACGCCTGCGGCAAGCAATCCGCGCGTGACTTTGAAGCCGACGACAAGAAAGGCACGCTGCTGCCCTCGTTTGCTCACGATATGGCGGTTAAAGCCAGCACCAAGAACGCGATGGTGCAGGTGCTGACCCGGTTCTGGACCACCGACAGCATGACGCCCGCGCAGGCTGCCGCGCAGTTGGTGGCCGCAGCGAAATAAACCTTGCCTTGCCGCATAGGGAGGGGTCTGGACGGGGACGCCGAGTTCCCCCCTATGCACGACCGCCTTTGCGCGCAACCCAGGAATGTTCCCGGTTGTAAGGTTACGGCTGACGAGATATAACCGTGGCTAACCTCGCACCAGGAATATTCCCATGGGTATGCAAAGCGTCCGCACCAAAATCCTGCTGTCTTATCTGTTTGCGGCCGCGCTGCTCACCGCCGCTGCCTTTATAGGCCTGGCCGGCATGCAAACCGGGATCCAGCGTTACGCCGTCGATGTGCAAGCGTTGCAGCAGGCGCAGGTCGAAGTCTTGAGCATGCAGGTACAGTTCAAGATTCAGGTGCAGGAATGGAAAGACTATTTATTGCGCGGTCGTGATCCGGCTTTGCGCGCCAAGCATTGGGGCGCCTTCCAGAAGCAGGAAGCCGCCGTGCAGCAAGCCGCCGCGCACCTGGCGCAAGAGCTGCCACCGGGCGAAGCCGCCGATCTGATGCGCCAGTTTGCCGACGCGCATAAAACGCTGGGCGAAGGCTATCGCAAAGGTTCCGCCGCGTTTGAACAAGCGGGCTTTGATTCCACTGCGGGCGACCACGCCGTAGCCGGCATCGACCGCGCCCCCACCACGCTGCTGACCAAGGCCGTAGCCCGCATCGGCACTGATGCCAGTGCCATCGAAACCGACGCGCATAGCCTGGCGCAGCATCAGCTGTATATCGGCATTGGCGGCATGTGTACCGCGATTGTGGTGGGGCTGATCGGTTTCTTTTTTTTGCTGACCACCCGCAGCGTGATCAACCCGCTGGCGCAGGTGACGCGCCAGGTTGAATCGTTGACGCGCGACAGTGACTTTACCGTGCGCGTCGACGCCAGCGGCCGCGATGAAATCGGCCGCCTGGGTAAGGCACTGAATGAGTGTCTGGCGCATATCCAGCATGCTTTGCAACGTTTGAGCGTGGTCTCGAACGGCCTGGCCGACAGCGCCCGCCAGCTTGACGGTGCGGCTGGGCAGTTGGCTGATAACGCCGCGCAACACAACCAGCACACCGGCAGTATCGCCGCTGCGGTAGAAGAAATTGCGGTCAGCCTGGCGCACACCGCCGACCAGGCGCAGCAAGCGCATGCGCTTAGCCAGGAAGCCGGCGCGCATACGGCGCGTAGTAGCGAATTGTTTGAACGCACGGCCGAATCGATTACCGGGGTGGCCGGGCTGGTGGGCAGCGCCTCTGGCGACGTAAACGCGCTGGGCCAGCATTCAAGCGAGATTTCGACCGTGGCAGATGTCATCCAGTCGCTGGCGCAGCAGACCAATCTGTTGGCGCTCAACGCCGCGATTGAAGCCGCGCGCGCCGGGGAACATGGCCGCGGCTTTGCCGTGGTGGCCGACGAAGTGCGCAAACTGGCCGAACACACTACCCGCTCCACCGGGCAGATCCGCCAGACCATCGAGCGTATCCAGCAAAGCGTGGGCGTGGTGGTAGGCCAGATGCAGACCGTGGTCAGCCGCGTGGATGAATGCCGCGTGCAGGCCAGCGACGCGGGTGAACTGGTGCGCCAGCTGCATCAAGCCAGCGCGCAGATCGTCAGCGCGATGGGTGAGGTGGCGAATTCGGTATCCGAGCAAAGCAGCGCTAACGATGCCATCGCCAACAACGTCGAACACCTGGCCGAGACCAGCGAACGCAACGGCGCGTCGACCAGCACCGCCGCCACCCAGGCGTCTGTGGTCAACGATATGGCCGTGAACGCGCGTCAGATCATCGCGGAATTCCGCATCTAAAGGCATAGGGTGGGTCAAGACCCACCATTCAATGTGGCATGCCAAGGTATGGGTACTTGGCAATCGGCTTTGAGCGGTGGGTCATGACCCACCCTATGCGGAAGCGGCATATTCGCGCAGGCCAGTGACCAGGGCATCGAATACGACGCGGCAGGCGCGGTGGTTGCGCAGGTCGTCGTGCAGCAACGGCGCGTCGACCAGCACCGCCGCTACCCAGCTTCTGCGGTCAACGATATGGCCGTGAACGCGCGCCAGATCATCGCGGAATTCCGCATCTAAAGGC
>BBFD01000261.1 GCA_001313065.1 Silvimonas sp. JCM 19000 | reverse complement strand
CGACGATGCCGTGGTACCGGCCGCGGTGGCCGAGTCCTACGCCGCGCGCTTTCCGGTCGGCCAGCGCCCGGTGATTAGCGTGCAAGCGGGCTTTGATCACGATTGCTGCTGGGTGCAGTCCTGGCCGCGTCTGTGGGCCGCCGCGCGTTAGACATCCGGCTCGTCAGGACTTGGCTCACTATAAATCTCTGCCTGCGACAAGCAATTTGTCCGTTTGTCTCCTGTCTATACATATATGCAATGAGTCAGCTTGAGTTCAGGTTTTGCGTGTTCGATAAAGCGGTCACAGCTAAAAAAACAGGCCGCTCAATCCTGTCCAACACGGAGACCCAAAATCATGTTTTGCATACTCAAACCCGCACTAGCGGGTATGGCGCTGCGGGCCGCTGGCAGCGCCCATGCGCTGGTGCCTAGCGGTGCCGCGCCTTTAGGCACGTATGCCTATTCCTCGATCACCGACGGTCAATACCAGGATGTGTCGTGGCGCTCGCTGGGCAGCGTCGCCGCTTTCAACCGTACTTTGTCCCATCGTGCAAACATCCGCGCAGGAGCCGCCGCATGAAATTGCATCTGAAATTGACCGCCGCGGTGGCCGCATTGTCGCTAAGCCTGGCCGCGCACGCGCAACTGGTCACCTTTGATGACGTGACCAAACCGCTGAATGTCGCTGTGATCGCACATGGTTTTGAAATTGCCTATTTCGACCAGCTGGAGCCCGCTAGCGATTCTGGACCCTATGTCCTCCAACCAACGACGGGCGCGATTGCCGCACAAGCGCTCAGCCCCGGCTGGCCACAGAAATCGATCGAATTGCGCGGTCTTAATCCCTTTGTGCTCACGTCGGCGCACTTGGGGCCCTCGCTATTTGAAGGTTTCGCGCCGGTGGGCGGGGTCTTCGTCAAAGGGTTGCGCAATGGGGTGGTGGTGGCGCAATCAGTCTTTGCGCTGGATATCGGTGATCCTCTGAATCCCCAACCCCAATATCAATGGTTTACCCCGGCTGGCAGCGATGGCTTCGATCAGCCCATCGACACCTTGCAGTTTTTTTGCTGACGGCGGCTCGCTGAACTCGTTCAACTTTTATCTGGACGGCCTGAATATCGCGCCAGTGCCTGAGCCGAAACGTGGGCGCTGCTGGGCCTGGGGCTGGTCGGCTTGATGGCACGGCGTACGCGCGGGCACCAGGCTACCCGCGCCGCATAAAGTCGAGTGCGCATGGCGGAAATGCAAAGGCGACAAGCACTGGCTTGTCGCCTTTTTTTTACGCACAGCGTTGGCAGCCGCAACACCGCCAGTGGATTAATGCGCCGCGGCGGGCGCGCTGGCGTCGGTTTTGGTCAGCGACGCATAGTAATCGCTGACGTTGTCTTCAGCGCCACGCGCAATCCGGTTAAACGCCCGCAACCACGGCCAGAACTCCAGCCCGGTTCTGGCACGCAAACCCGGAAACACCTTGCCATCCCAACTGAGCAAACCCCAATCCGCGCCATGATTGCGCCGAAACACTTCGCCGATATAGCTGCCATATGCCTTGGCAAACGTCATCACCTGATCATCCGTCGGCTTTTGCGCCGCCTGTGCATACGAATCATGCAGCTTGCCCAAGGCCACTTCGACCTGGGCGATGCTGGCCTCCGAACCATCCAGCGTAATGTCGAACGACTTTTTGGCATGCTCCACCGCACTCTGCGCATACACCGTCGCCGCCTGCTGTACCTCGGGGTTGGCGTCGAAGGTGGACGGCTTGCTGGACTGCGGCGCAGTCGAAACGGTGGGCTGACTGCTCGGCGTGCTGGCGGACCTGGCAGCCGGGGCGGCTGCGCGGGCAGGGTGGTTAGCAGTGTCGAAGTGCACAAAGCCAGGGTGAGGGAGAGCGGGCGAAGTTTTCATGAAGGTAGACGGGCGCGGGGCGCTGAGGTTGGGGACGTTGGGCTTAGTGTAGGAGGGCGGGGAAAAGGTTGCTGGATACGGCTGGGTTGTGAGCGAATGATTCGCAAAGCGGGTGACCGCGGCAATCAAGGTGGACGTTTTGCCGGACTGATCGTGGACAATTTCGGCTCCCTTGGGATCATAAAAAATTAGTTGTCGTCCGGAATTATAAAAAATACCCTCAATTAATTGCTTGCTGAAAGATTCCAGCGATTGCTGATGATCGAATGGGGGGACTCGGCCCACTTCGTCATTGGTAAATAACAGAGTATTTTTTTTCCGAACCACGAAAAAATACTCTTTTGATTCCATTTGAAAGAGTCTCAATTTCCGATCTGCACATGAAATTTCAGACATGTCGGAAATGAAGCTTACCACTGGCTTCCCGTTGAAAATGAGGTTGATTCTGAACAGGTGGTGAGCGCCTTGCGCGTGCTTAAAGTGAGCCGTGAATTGAATCATGGTCGTTGATCTTTACGAATGATAGGCGCTCTTTATCTGTCAGCTGTCCGGCATTCGATATCCTGCATGTTTTCTTTGTCTGACGGAAGGGCATTCATTTTCGGCGTCCTAAATTTCTTTGGACCAAAAAACTCAGATAATCCTCAGATTTTATATAGATGCCAATTTCACTCGCGATCTTCGAAAAATATCCGCGTTCGAGCACTATTTCGCCAATTGAGAATCCAAATGTTCCACAGCCGTAGATAATCTTTTCAAAGTCACCGCTTTGAATAAGAAATATATCGCATTTTGCATCTTGCAAACTCTGGGTGCTTATTAAATACGTGTAATCGTTATCCAGATCGGATTCAAAAGGCGGATAGGTGATTTCGTACAGGGCATCGTAGATGTCCCGAGTTGGACGCAAAAAATTGGTCTTGAGCTACATCCCTGTTGGTGTCGCCCATTTTCGATATGCCCACCAAGTCAATATGATATGTAATCACTTGCAGGTTCGACGGAAAAAAATATTTCCGCCGATCGAAAACAGAAAGATTCCGTTGCGAAAATCTTTATCACTCCACGGATCAACTTTTTTCTGCGATAACCGCGAATTTGTATGGGTCGCCGAATATCATTTCGTCCTTGTTGTTCCCGGAAATGCAGGTCTGTTCAAAGCTTTATTGGGCCAGAGGATATATAGTGACCGCCTCTGTACGCGAATACTCGTCCGCAATGTCCAAAATTAAATTCAAATCTTTAGTGGCTGCTTGTCGAGGGTAACGGTCTCCCAAAATTACAATCGTCTCTCTGGGCGCAGCAGGACTGTCAACCGTTAGAACCTCGTACTCGCCGTCTTCATCTATTTCTCCTGCCATTAACAGGAAAAAAAACCGTTCTCTGCGTAGATTGTAAGCTCTTGAATCCCAATGTCCGGGACTGTTTTGGGGGTGAACCGTAGGACCCCCATCAGACTTTGAAGCTTTGAAAGCATGCTTTCGATCTGGCTCCGGTTGGGGTTTTCAATGATTTCAAATTGCTCACGTTCATTGTTCTGATTAATTGTAAATCCACCGGCTCTCATTTTTTTCTTCCAATTTAATTTTAGGGTTTTCGTTCGCGGTATCTATTTTCATTTTGCATTGCTCCAGGTGTAAACCGGATTTGCTCGCACAACGAAACCGTTGGAGCCCACGCCTACGGATAGATATTTATCCACGCCCTTGTACGTTACTTCCTTAAAGGGGTGCAAGCCGGCGAAAATGTTTTCAATGTTAGTGATGCGAACTACGGTACACCCTCATCACTTAGATTCTGATCTTCGTAACAAGTAATGCCAAATGGTAACTCAAGTCTGGATAGTCTAAATAGTATTTCCGGAGATAGTTCGAAATTACATTGATTTTTTTGTATGCGACGGTTATGTGTATGATTTTCTTGTCTAATTCAACGTCAATCTCGTTTATATTTTCGATAAAATCAAGCACTCTTAGCAGATCTCCTGTGAGATGAAAGCTCGATTTTGGAAAGGGCTTGAATTTGTAACGCCCTCTACTGCCCAGCGCACCTTTTTTTTCCGGATATTTACATCATCCCCAGACTCAACTAAGTGCAATATATCTTCGGGGACGAACTTCTCACCCGAAATCATTAGCGTTGCGTACATATTAATCATATTTTTTTTCCCGAAGTTATCGAGTGGTAAGTCAGTGATTATTGACTTTCCTGTCTTAGGGTTTTTTCAAGACGATATTCCCATCCTTTGTGTTACCTACGTCTGGATTGTTGGTGCCTGTTTTCTTCATTCCTGGCTTAAGCACCTCTTTAATGTCCTGCTTCACATTCTTATGAAAATCGTCGACCGTCGTGTTGGGGCCGCTGTGCCTGCCCCCCCAGCGCCGCTCCGGCTTTGGCCCACGCTGATTTCGGCCACGGGCATTAGCAGGCCACGGGGGCGATTAAAAAAACAAGACGATGCAGACGCTGATTCATTTTCTTTACCCTGGCCGCGCGGATCGGGATTTCCGCCAGCCACCACAAACATTCAAAAAAAGACCAGTTCAGGCTGAAGCCAGCCGTGGTCGTGGCGGTTTCAAAGCCGCGGGGTTGCTGATGGGCTGGCCCGCAAAGACGTCGTAATTGATGCCGCCATAAGTGCCGCGCAGGCCGAGCACATAGCCAGCCAGGCGCTGGCCGATCAGCTGATGCGCGCTGCGGCCGCTGACCTGGCCGGTGTCGAGGCGAGATAGAGTTCGTGGCCGCTGCTGGCCAAGGCCCAGCCGAGGTCGTTGCGCAACAGCCAGCCGCGTTCGGCGGACAGCGATTGCTCGCCGTCAAAGCCACGCACGCTGTAACGGCCGCCGATGGAGAAGCGGTCTTGCGGCACCAGCGGGGTACGGTTCCATTGCGCGCGCCAGGTGGCGCTGTAGCGCAGGCTTTGCTTGAGCAGGCGCAGCGGCAGGTTGAGTTGGGCGTCGGCATTCAGGATGATCGGGCGAGCGGTGCCTTCGCCAAACGCTTGCTCGGGCGCGTCGAGCGAGCCATGGGCGCCGGTGCCGCGTTTGTAGCTGCCATTCAGGTCGAGGCTGGCGCTGCCCAGCATTTGCCGATGGCTGAAGCCGGCGTCCCAGCCCGCCATCACGCGGCGTTGCACACCGATTTCGGTGTCGTCGATGTAGTTGCTGGAGCTGCGCGTCCAGGCGCGGCCGTACAGGCTGAATTTGCGAGTGGCATCGCGGTAGAGCAGGCGGCTGAGTTTGATCTCGTTGTTCAGGCTGCTGCCGCTGTAGATATAGGTCTGGCTGGCCCCGGCTACGGACTGGAAATAGTCGTAGCTGCTGCGGGTGGCCCCCAGCATCCAGTAGCCGTAGGGAATCTCGTAATGCACGGTGTAACCACGCGTGCCGCGGCCGCCCGATTCGACGCCCAGGTCGTGGTTGTAAGTGGCATAAAACAGGTCATTCAGCGTCCACCAGTCGTCATAAGAGACGGTGACGCTGCCCTGATATTTGCCGGTGCTTTTGCTGCCGGAGTCATCGGCGGACAGGTTGATGCGAAACGGAAAGCCCTGTTGCCAACTGATCACCAGATCGCTCAGGCCGGGCGGGGCATCGGGCGCTTCGGCCGGGCTGATCTGGATATCAGCCTCGACGGTGGGCACGCGTTTGAAATTCTCCAGCGCTTGTTCGATATCGCGCAGGTTAAGCAGATCGCCGGGCCGCGCGGGCATGGCGTTGAATTGCGTGGCGCGCGGGTTGCTGCCTTCAGCAAAGCGAATGGCGCGGATGCGGCCTGGAATCAAGGTCAACACCAGTTCGCCCGATTTGAGCTCTTGGGGGCCGGCCAGCACGCGGGTGGTGACATAGCCGCGCGCACGATGGCGTTCTGGATGCGCGCGA
>BBFD01000260.1 GCA_001313065.1 Silvimonas sp. JCM 19000 | reverse complement strand
CACCGACGCCCGCGTGGTCCGTTTGATAGTCGCTGCCACGCGCTGCGCCCGCTAATATCAAGACCACACTCGACTTACAAGAACAGGACCGCCATGCCCGCTGAAATGGACGCGCGTACCGCCCGCTTGCTGCCCTGGATCGTCGCCATCGCTTTCTTCATGCAGATGCTCGATGGCACCATCCTCAACACCGCCCTGCCCGCAATGGCCGCCACGCTTAATGAAAGCCCGCTGCGTATGCAATCGGTGGTGATTGCCTATTTGCTGACCGTAGCGCTATTGATTCCGGCGTCGGGCTGGATTGCCGATCGCTTTGGCACCCGTCGCGTGTTCTTTGGCGCGATTTTGTTGTTCAGCTTGGTTCGCTGTGTTGCGCCCAGGCGCCCACGCTAACCATGCTGGTGTTGGCGCGCATCGTGCAGGGCCTGGGCGGGGCGCTGATGGTGCCAGTGGGGCGTCTGGTCATCCTGCGTGCCTATCCGCGCGCGCGGCTGGTGGAGGTGCTCAGCTTTGTTACGCTGCCGGGCATGGTCGGGCCGTTGGTGGGGCCAACACTAGGCGGCTGGCTGGTGGAATATGCGTCGTGGCACTGGATTTTTTTGATCAATATTCCTGTGGGCGTGATCGGTTGCGCCGCGACCTGGAAATTCATGCCCGATTTGCGCGCCGCGCCGGGTGCAATGTCGCGTTTCGATACCATGGGCTTTATCTTTTTTTGGCGCGGCTATGGTGTTGATCTCGATTGCGCTGGAAGGCCTGGGCGAATTGCATCTGGCCCATGCACGCGTGATGTTGCTGTTGATGGCCGGGCTGGCTTGCCTCGCGGCTTACTGGCTGCACGCCGCGCGTAATGAACATCCAATATTTCGATTACAGCTGTTTCATACCCATACCTATGCGGTCGGCATTCTTGGCAATCTGTTCGCGCGGCTGGGCAGCGGCGCCATGCCCTTCTTGATGCCTTTGTTGCTGCAGGTGGGGCTGGCTTATTCGCCATCCAAAGCGGGCATGACCATGATTCCGGTGGCGGCTTCGGCCATGTTCGCCAAAGCCATCGCCAAACCCTTGATCGAACGCCTCGGCTATCGCGTGTTGCTGACGGCCAATACGCTGTTGCTGGGCTGTTTGATGATCAGCTTTGCCACCATCAGCAACGTAACGCCCTACCCGATGTTGCTGCTGCATCTGGCAATCTTTGGCGCGGTCAACTCGATGCAATTTACAGCGATGAACACCGTTACCCTGATCGACTTGAGCGACGTCGACGCCAGCTCGGGCAACAGTCTGCTCTCCGTGGTGATGCAACTGTCGGTCAGCCTCGGCGTGGCGGCCGCTGCGGCGCTGCTGGCGGGCTTTGCCAATGAGTATGTACACCCAACCCAGCCGCAATTACTGGAATCGTTCCACTACACCTTTATGTGCGTCGGCGTGATGGCGATGCTGGCGGCGGGTATCTTTCTACAACTGCCCCCAACCTCCGGCAAGGTACAAACCGAGGTGCCGCCACCGGGCAAACAGGTGGGCGATCATCTGTAATCCGCGGTACGCCCCACACCGCGCACTGACTGGAGATGCACCATGACCACGGTCCATGTTTACGCTGCCACAGGCTTTGAAGAAGTCGAACTGGTCACCTGCGTCGATATCCTGCGCCGGGCCGAAATTGATACGCGGCTGGTCTCACTGACCGAAGCGCTGGCGGTCACCGGATCGCACCAGATGACTTTGCAGATCGATCTGACCTTTAGCCAAGCCGCCACGCAAACGCCCACGCTGATCGTGTTACCGGGCGGCCCTGGCGCTAATGAAATGCTGGAACACGCCGCCTTGCAGCAACGTCTGCGCGAACAGATCGCGGCCAGCCGCCCGGTGGCCGCTATTTGCGCGGCGCCCAAGGTGCTGGCCAAAGCGGGCCTGCTGCACGGCAAAAAAGGCCACCTGCTTTCCTGGCTTTGAGCCCATCCTCGCCGCGGCCGGCGCCACGGTGACGCCCTATAACGTGGTTACCGATGGCCTGATCACCACCTCGCGCGGCGCAGGCACGGCGGCGTTGTTTGCGCTGGAACTGTTGCGGCTGCTGGGCAAAGACAACGCGGCCCATCAAGTGGGCCGCGCGATGTTGTATCTATAAGGCGAAACTGGCCTAGCGCGCGTACGGATTGCTCGGCGCGGCTGTCGCTGGCTTGCTCAATTCATAGACGGTTTTGCTGCGCAATTTAAAGTAATCGGCGGCGTGATACAGGTTTTCGGAGTGGCCGACAAACAACAGACCGTTGTTCTTCAGCAAAGGCGCAAAAACGCCGCAGGATGTTCAGCTGCGTCGGCTTGTCAAAATAGATCATCACATTGCGGCAGAAAATCGCATCAAACGGGCCGCGCACTGACCAGGATGTTTCGACCAGATTGAGCTTGCGATACACAATCATGTCGCGCAGTTCCTGCTTGGCCTGGTAGTTGCCATCGGGCAGGCGATCAAAGAAACGGCGTACCCGCGCGCTATCCATCTTCTCGACTTCGTCGCCGTTGTAGATGCCGCGTTTGGCGGTTTCCAGCACATTGGTATCGAGATCGGTGGCGATGATCTTGACCGGCGGGCGCAGACTGTCCAGCGCCTCGCAGGCGGTGATCGCAATCGAATAGGGTTCTTCGCCGGTGCTGGATGCCGAGCACCAGACATTGAGCACACCGGCGCTGCGATTGGCCTTCAGATGCTCAGCCAGCATCGGAAAATGATGGGATTCCCGGAAGAAGGACGTCAGATTGGTGGTGAGCGAATTGGTAAACAGCTCAAATTCCTTGCTGTCGCCACGCTCCAGCACCGCCAGGTATTCATTGAACGAACGCAGACCCAAGGCGCGCAGACGCTTGGCCAGACGGCCGTACACCATATCGTGCTTGGCGGGCGTAAGCGCGATGCCCGCATAGTTGTAAATCATCTTGCGGACTTTTTTCGAAGTCCTGTTCGGTAAAAAAACGAACTCGCGCTGCGAAGCGTTCAGCATGTTATGGGCACCTGGTCAGAATGCGTCTATGTACTCATCCGGCATGGGGGAGTGTCAAGCTGGTAGCACGCCTGGGCACCCCGCCAACCCTGATCCCGCCTGGTTTGAGCGGCGCAGCCACATGGCCATGACCGCCAGTTCTGACTATAGCCCGAGCTGATCCCACATCGCATCGACTCTGGCGACGGTTGCCGGGTCTTTATCGATGGTGCGGCCCCACTCACGCGTGGTTTCGCCAGCCCACTTGTTGGTGGCATCCAGCCCCATCTTGCCGCCAAGGCCACTGACCGGTGAGGCAAAATCCAGATAATCAATGGGCGTGTTTTCCACCAGGGTGACATCGCGCACCGGGTCCATGCGCGTGGTGATGGCCCAGATCACTTCTTTCCAGTCGCGCGCATCCACGTCTTCATCCACCACCACAATGAACTTGGTGTACATAAACTGGCGCAGGAATGACCACACGCCAAACAGGATGCGCTTGGCGTGGCCCGGATATTGTTTGCGTATCGACACCACGGCCATGCGATAGCTGCAGCCTTCCGGCGGCAAATAAAAAAATCGACGATCTCTGGAAACTGCTTTTGCAGGATGGGCACGAACACTTCGTTCAAGGCCACGCCCAGCACGGCCGGCTCATCCGGCGGTTTGCCGGTATAGGTGCTGTGATAGATCGGGTTGTCGCGCTGGGTAATGCGGTCGATGGTAAAGACCGGAAAGTAATCCTGCTCGTTGTAATAACCGGTGTGGTCGCCATACGGGCCCTCCAGCGCATGCTCAAAGCCGCTGGGGTGGTTGGCATCCGGATAGATATGACCTTCCAGCACGATCTCGGCCGAGGCGGGTACTTGCAGATCGCTGCCTATGCATTTGACCAGCTCGGTCTTGCTACCGCGCAGCAAACCGGCAAATTGATACTCGCTAAGGCTATCCGGCACTGGCGTAACCGCGCCAAGGATGGTGGCCGGATCACAACCCAATACCACCGCCACCGGATACGGCTGGCCCGGATTGCGTCGGGCGTGCTCGCGAAAATCCAGCGCCCCGCCGCGATGCGCCAGCCACCGCATAATGACCTTGTTGCGGCCGATAAGCTGCTGGCGATAAATGCCCAGGTTCTGCCGCTTTTTTCTCCGGCCCGCGCGTGACCACCAGCCCCCAGGTAATCAGCGGCGCCACATCGCCCGGCCAGCAATGCTGCACCGGAATAGCGGCCAGATCGACATCCGGGCCTTCAATCACGTTCTGCTGACATGCGCCCTTGCCCACCACCTTGGGCGCCATATTCAGCACCTGCTTCAGCAACGGCAGCTTGTCCCACGCATCGCGCAGACCCTTGGGCGGCTCGGGCTCTTTAAGATACGCCAGCGTCTGGCCGATCTGGCGCAGCGCACTCACCTCATCGGCGCCCATACCCAACGCCACCCGCCGCGGCGTGCCAAACAGATTGCCCAGCACCGGCATGCGGCTACCCGGCACATTATCGAACACGATGGCCGGACCGGCCGCACGCAAGGTGCGATCGCAAATCTCGGTCATTTCCAGATAAGGCGAAACCGGTGCGGACACGTGCTTGAGTTCGCCCAGCTTCTCTAGTTGCGCCATAAAGTCGCGCAGATCGCGGTATTGCATGATGTTCCGTCAGGCCAGGAAGAGGTAATGGCTCGGGCAGGATTGCAACGCAAATGCCTGCCCAATGCAAAAGGCCGCGCGGCGTACCGTGCGGCCTGAGTTGGCGGCTATTCTACGTTTACTCGGCGCTGAGCGTCATGCCGACGTGATAGATATCGCCTGGTTGCAGCGTCGGGGCAAAGTCCCACATATCACCGCGCTCCACGCACACATAGCCCACGTAGTTGCCCGCGCCGATATCTGCGATGCGCGCGGCGTTTTCCCACGGATTCCACACCACGGCACAATGGGTTTCGGCGCTTTCGATCACGATCTTGCCGTCTTCGGTGCTGATGGATTGCACCTTGGGCACGTCCAGATAGACACGATCGGTGGGGCCGGACAATTGCAACTCGCCGTCTTGCGCAATGCGCGGCTTGTCGGCGGGCAGCGTGTCGATGTAATGCGTGCCTTCCAGGCCATGGATAACGGCCTTGCTCACATCCGGCACCGAGAAATAGGTATGCAGGGCAAACGAGTGCAATTGCGGCTCGTCACCCAGATGCTGCGCCTGCAGATCAAGATGCAGCGCGCTGCCCACGGTAACGGCCAGGCGATATACAAAGGCGTACGGCCACAGTGCGCGCGAAGCATCGTTGTCGCGCAATTCCAGAATCACGCGGGTACTGCCATCGTCATTGGCGGTGGCCTCGATCACGCTCCACGTTTCATTGCGGGCAAAACCGTGTTTGGGCAGCGCGTCGTTGTCGGGATGACCGCCAAACCACGGCATACAAAGCGGAATACCGCCCCGTACCGCCTCGCCCGGCTGCAGCGCTACTTTGGGCGACAGCCACAGCAAATCCTTGCCACCAGCGGGCACAAACGAAATCACATGCGCGCCCTGCAACGCCACCACGGCCCGACCCAACGCGTTTTCGATCAACAATAGCGGCAGACCACTGCCGTCGGCTTGTGGATACAGCTCACGCGAACCGCGCAGGCTGACGCCGGGTACTGCGTTGATCAGGCCGTTTCGGCAGGACTCAAAGACATGACGATTTCTCCGGAAAGTGTGGGGCTGATGATCCTCGCACGCGGGCGGCGTGGCAATGCGCCCAACGCCAATTGCGCAAGCCGGGCAATCCCTTGCGCATGCCGCCGCGGCTGGCACAGGCTGCCGTCAGCAT
>BBFD01000259.1 GCA_001313065.1 Silvimonas sp. JCM 19000 | reverse complement strand
CAGCGCTGCGGCCACGGCGCGCTGTTTGTGTGCGCGCGGGCTGAGTTGGCTCAGCAGTTCGGTCAGATCACGCGCTTGCCAGAATTGCAGCGCTTGCCCGCCCTGCCACGGCTGCTCTTGCCGCAGAGCACCGGGCAACGCGGCGGAGATCACCTGCCCCAAAGGCCAGGCGTAATAGTCGGAACAGAATTTGCAGAGCGCCAGCACGTCGGCGGGCAACGGGGGCATGTCATCAAGGATGGCCTGCGCCGCTTTGAGTTGGGCAACGCTAACGCCGCGCGCGGGGTCCAGCTGAGCGCTGACAGCGACGACTACACCGGCCAGGGTTTGCTTGCCGAATGGCACCACAACCCGGCGGCCCACTGTTGGCGCAGGACCTGCCCAGAGGTAGTCGAAAGTGCGCTGAAGCGGCACATCCAGTGCCACTTGTAAGTAACTGACGACCGCAGCGTGCACCAGTTTATGCCATCCAAAAAATACCCACAGTTATTGTGGATAACTTTGTGAGAAAAAATGCGGGTATGCGCCCCTAACCCGCATTACATCTTGATCACAGCTAGGTTGCCTATTTTTTTTACACTTTAAAATAAAGTCGTTAAAAAAACAGTAACTTAGTAAAAAACGCCGCGTTTTGTCGATTCCTTGCGCGCAGGGCTTGACAAAGATAAATGACGCTGCCAAACGCTGTGTATAACTCACCGCTACTTGACGCACCGCCGCATTAGCGATACGCGTCTTTGTATCGATTTTAAAAAAAAGCGCAAAAAACTTAGTCATGATAGGGTAATGAAAGCTTGTGCACGCTTTCCACCAAGGCTGCGACATTTTCGGGCGGAGTAAACTGGCTGATGCCATGGCCCAGATTGAACACATGGCCGGTGCCCGTGCCGTAGGCGCCGAGCAATCGTCCCACCTCGGCCTGGATGGCAGTCGGCGATGCCATCAACGCGTTCGGGTCAAAGTTGCCTTGCAGCGCCACCCGGTCACCCACGCGCTGGCGGGCATCACCCAGGTCCACCGTCCAGTCCAGACCCAGCGCATCGCAACCGGTATCGGCCATCTGTTCCAGCCACAAACCGCCACCCTTGGTAAACAGAATGACCGGCACTTTGCGGCCATCGGCTTCACGCTTGAGACCGCTGACCACCTGCTGCATATAACGCAGCGAGAATTCCTGATACTTGCCAGCGGCCAGTGCGCCACCCCAGGTATCAAAAATCATCAGCGCCTGGCACCGGCATCGACCTGGGCATTGAGATACTCGACCACGGTCCGGGCGTTGACATCAAGGATGTGGTGCAGCAGTTCAGGCCGGTCGTACAACATGGTTTTGACGCGACTGAAGGTGTCCGAGCCGCCGCCTTCAATCATGTAGCAGGCCAGCGTAAACGGGCTGCCGCTAAAGCCTATCAGCGGCACGCGGCCATCAAGGGCCTTGCGGATGCTGCTGACGGCGTTGAATACATAGCCCAGCTCCGCGCCGACATCGGGCACGGTCAATGCCTTGATGGCGGCTTCGTCGCGCAACGGGCGCTCAAACTTCGGGCCCTCGCCTTCGGCAAAGTACAAACCCAGGCCCATGGCATCGGGCACGGTCAGAATGTCCGAGAACAGAATCGCGGCATCCAGCGGAAAGCGTTCCAGCGGCTGCAGTGTGACTTCGGTCGCGTAATCCTGCGATTTGCATAGATCAAGGAAGGAACCCGCTTTGGCGCGCGTCGCCCGATATTCCGGCAGATAGCGGCCAGCCTGACGCATCAGCCACACCGGCGTGTACGGCACCGGTTCGCGCATCAAAGCGCGCAAGAAAACGTCATTCTGCAGAGGGCTAGCCATCGAGCGGGTGTCCTGTGGTGGTCGCATAGGCAATGCCTACGCCGGGCCGGATGTTGCCAAGGGGCACGGATAATACCGGCTTGCGGCAACGCTGCCAAGCGGCAATCTGGCACAAGCGGCCGATTCAGCAGCCGAACCGGCGCGCCCAACCAGGGCCGCACTGTAAAGATCGCGTGTTACAACGCCAGGTCGCCAGGCTGGCACGGACTGCAAGCCCGCGCTGGCTACTGGCAGGGCCGCTGGGTCCAGCCGCCGCGTGCACATTTCCAGTCCTGACGCGCCTGGGTTATTTGCCAGGTCTTGCCGACGTAGGCTTGCTGCAACTCAAAGCGCTCGGCACTGCGCGTGCTATTGCGCAGACCTTGCAGCAACACCGTCACGCTGACGTGCTGCAGATCTTTGCTATAAGCCAGTTGCGTAATCTGCAGGCGCTGGTAATCGAATAAACCGTATTCATTGCCGACGTGTTCATTCAAAAAAAACCCATCGCCACCTGCACCGGGTGCTCGCCTTCGCGGCCGATATACACCGGCCGCGTCAGCGCCGCCGCCAGGTGGGCGCTGGCTGGCGTGGTCGATGCGCTCAGATCCAGCGCATCGCCTGCGTCAGCCGCCCTGGCAAGGACGGATAACAGCGCCAGCACCATGCCGCACTGTTGCAGCCACGACGGGCGCATCAGGCCTGACCCTGGGTGGCCCAGGTGTCTTTGAGCGTAACGGTGCGGTTAAACACCGGCTTGCCCCCGGCCACGTGTCTTTGCGATCGGTGACAAAATAACCCAGGCGTTCAAACTGATAGCGCGTTTCTGGCGCAGCGTCGCGCACCACCGGTTCTACATAGCCGGTGATCACGGTCAGCGAGGCCGGATTCATGAACTGTTTGAAGTCGACATATTCGCCGTCTTCGCCGCGCACAGCATCGGGACGCGGCACGGTAAACAGGCGATCGTACAAGCGCACTTCGGCTTCGATGGCGTGCTCGGCCGAAATCCAGTGAATCACGCCCTTGACCTTGCGCCCCACCGGTTCTGCCCCAGCGTGTCTTTGTCCAGCGAGCATTTCAGCTCTACCACCACACCGGCGCTGTCCTTGATACTTCGTCGCATTTGATGACATAGGAATAACGCAAACGCACTTCGCCACCGGGTGTCAGGCGTTGCCACTTGGGCGGCGGTACTTCGGCAAAGTCTTCGCGCTCGATATAGATTTCACGCGCCAGCGGGATTTCACGCTCGCCCCATTCTTCGTGATGCGGATGGAACGGCGCGCTGCGGCTGCCGGTTACGCCGGGCTCGAAGTTGGTCAGCGTCACCTTGATCGGATCAAGCACGGCAATCACGCGCGGGCTGGCTTCTTCCAGCGTCTCGCGCACGGCGCCTTCCAGCGACGAGAAATCGACCACATTGGGTGTCTTCGATACACCGGCGCGTTGTGCAAACAAGCGGATGCCGTCCGGGCTGTAGCCGCGACGACGCATGCCGCTGATGGTGGGCATGCGCGGATCATCCAACCCGTCACCAGATGTTCGTCAACCAGTTGCTTGAGCTTGCGCTTGGAGGTCACCACGCTCAGCAATTCCAGACGCGAAAATTCAATCTGTTGCGGGTGAGCCGGGATGGTGATGTTGTCCAGCACCCAGTCGTACAGCGGGCGATGGTCTTCAAATTCCAGCGTGCACAGCGAATGCGTAATGCCTTCCAGCGCGTCCGAGATGCAATGGGTGTAGTCGTACATCGGGTAGATGCACCACTTGTCGCCGGTCTGATGGTGCGTGGCGCGGCGGATGCGATAGATCACCGGATCGCGCAAATTGATGTTGCCCGAGGCCATATCAATCTTGACGCGCAAGGTCTTGCTGCCATCCGGAAAAGCGCCATCGCGCATCTGGCGGAACAGTGCCAGGTTTTCTTCCGGCGTGCGGCTGCGATACGGGCTGTCTTTGCCCGGCTCGTTCAGGTTGCCGCGGTACTGGCGCATTTCTTCGGGCGTCAGATCATCGACGTACGCCTTGCCCGCCTGGATCAGTTCTTCGGCATACGCGTACAGCTGATCAAAATAGTTGGAGGCGTAACGGACTTGGCCATCCCAGGTGTAGCCCAGCCACTGCACGTCTTCTTGAATGGCGGCGATGTATTCGTCTTCTTCTTTCTCGGGATTGGTGTCGTCCATGCGCAGATTGCACAGGCCGGTGTAATCCTGGGCCAGACCAAAGTTGAGGCAGATGGATTTGGCATGGCCGACGTGCAGATAGCCATTGGGCTCGGGCGGAAAACGCGTAACGATGCTGGCGTGCTTGCCGGAGGCAGATCGGCATCGATGACTTGACGGATGAAGTTGCTGATCGGTGCGGGGGCTTCGTGGCTCATAGCGGGCTTGCAGTAAGAGGCAAAGGTGCGATTGTAGCGGAATTTTGCGGGCGCCAACGCAATCCCCCGGTGCGGACAACACTGCGCTTATCCCGGGCTTGCTCTGCTGGACGGCAGATCGTTTGCCCCGATCAAACAGTCGAAGCCTGTGACGCAGCCATGACGTTGGCATAGTGCCGGACGCCAGCCGCGCCGCAAGGAGCTGACCATGAATCGTGCTGCCTTTTCTGATTATTCCCACATGCTGGTTTCAGACCATCAAGGCTGGGACCGTCTGCACGCGCATACCCCAACGGCGCGGCTGACTTTTTTTGCGCATGGTGTTGCCGCTGGCCGTGTTGCCCACCCTGATGTTGCTGTACGCCGGCGCCAGCAACGGCGGCTATTACGCCCCCGGGCTGGCCTTGTCGGGCTGGGCCGGGTTTGCCTTGCTGTTCCTGGCGGCCGAGTTGTTTACCGTGCGTTTGATGGGCGAGTTGATCCACCGTCTGGCGCGCGGCATTTCGCCGCAAACCTCGTTTGATAGCGCGTTTTTTACTGGCTTCACTGGCGGCCGTGCCGCTGTGGATTTCATCGCTGACGCTGTTTGTACCGAATGTGCCGTTCAACATCATGTGCGCGTTGGCAGGCATCGTGGCGTCATGCGCCATGCTGTACCACGGCGTGCCCGCCATGCTGGGACACGCGCGCGACGAAGACACGCGCGATCTGACCTGGCTGACGATGTGGATTGCGTCGGTGCCTGGGCCATTCTTAGCGCCATTGCCGCCCTGCCCGCCATGGTGCGCTAAGCACCACGGACTGACATGGCCGCTTAGTTGGTCAGCACCTTCAGCGACAACACGGTTTCCGCGATATAGGCGGTGCCGTCGAGGAAGTTGTCACCAATAATCCGTTCCAGCGATAGCGACGGCACGATGGGCTGGCGCGGCCCGCTGCCATTGCCGGTGGCCAGCGAGTAATCAATGCCAAAGCGCGTCAGGCGCGAGAAGCGGCGGTTCATGCCGGGATTGATAAACAGATCCTTGGCGGCGTTGCTGGCGGCGTGGAATTTAAGCCGCCACAAATAGCACCGGGGTAGTAATCGCCCTGGATGCCGATATAGCCACCAGCTGCCGTGCACTGGTTTGCCCTTCCGGTACTTCAGCCAGATGGTCGATGTAGACACCAGCCAGCGGATAGACAAACCACGACATCCGGCCACGCGTGTACGGTTGCCCGGAGACCAGCAGGTTGGGCACGATCAAGCGGGTATCGACGGCGATCCCCTGCGTCAGCGTATCGGCCGCTTTGTCCTGGCGGATATTGAAGTTGGCCGACGTACCCAACGCAAAGCCATCGCGTTCGGCATCAAACACCGTTCCGGCGGCACCGACTTGTAAACCGCGCGAGTTGGAGATGCTGGACGAGGCCGAATTATGGTTGGCCCAGATCGACGAATACCAGCTCCAGCCCCAGTCATGCAGTTGCTGCGGCAAGAATTTATTGCCCATACGCCAGGTCAGGGCAGCTTGCACCAGCGACGACGAATTCTCTTCGCCGCTTTTGGTGACCGAAATCACCGCCGGGTTAGTCGCGTTGGGGCCAGGCGCGTCGCGCAAGGCAAAGTCTTGCCAGAAGTGATGCTCGGGCTTGGCGGCAGCCACCGCCGAAG
>BBFD01000258.1 GCA_001313065.1 Silvimonas sp. JCM 19000 | reverse complement strand
AGCGCGCGGTGGCAATTTGCTGGATAACGCCTTGTTCTATGGCGAGCGCGCTGAAGTGCTGATTACGCGCACCGATGAGCTGGTCGAACTGACCATCCGCGATTACGGCCCCGGCGTGCCGGAAGAAGCGCTGCCCAGTCTGTTCCAGCCGTATCTGCGGCTGGAGCATGGCCGCAGCGTTAATACCCAGGGCATGGGGCTGGGGCTGGGCATCGCGCGCAGCATCGTGCACGCGCATGGCGGCGAACTGTTTCTGGCCAACCACGCCAGCGGCGGCCTGGTCGCCACTATCCTGCTACCGATCGGCAAACACGGCGAAGCGATTGATGAGGCATAGGGTGGGTCTAGACCCACCGCTCAAAGCCGTAGAAAAGCATGATGCGGCGGGCTTTTCTGCGGCTTTGGTTGGTGGGTCTAGACCCACCCTATGAGACGGCGGCACAGGCTAACGGTCTGAGTTGGGCGACGCGCACAAACACGGGGCTGCCGAGCGGGCCAATCCGGGCGATAATTACGGCTGTCCTGCAGGAGTGCTCATGCAAGTCCCCGAATTGATCGCTTATCTGAATGGCGCGTTTGCGCCGTTGGCCACGTTGCAAGTGCCGGTGCTGGACCGTGGGTTTCTGTTTGGTGATGGCGTGTACGAAGTCATCCCGGTGTACAGCCGGCGGCCTTTCCGGCTGCAAGAACATATCCACCGGCTCGGCCGCAGCCTGGCTGCCGCACGCATCGACGATCCGCACAGCGAGGCGCAATGGCTGGATCTGGTGCACAAGCTGGTGGCGCAGCAGCCGTTTGATGACCAGTCGGTCTATCTACAGGTAACGCGCGGCCCGGCGTATCCGCGCAACCATGTTTTCCCCAACGTGGCCCAGCCCACCGTGTTTGCCTACGCCGATCCGCTGATCCCGCCCGCACCAGCTGGTGCAGCAAGGCGTTAGCGCGGTCAGTGCCGATGACATCCGCTGGCTGCGCTGCAATGTCAAAGCCACTTCGCTGCTGGCCAACGTCTTGCTCCGCCAGATGGCGGCAGACGCTGGCGTCACCGAAACCGTATTATTCCGCGACGGCCTCTTGATAGAAGGCTCGGCCAGCAACATCTTCGTGGTTCGAGACGGCCAGTTGCTGGCGCCACCGCCGTCGCATCTGATGCTCACCGGCATCACTTATGATCTGGTGCTCGAACTGGCGCAACAGCATCAGATTCCCCACCAACAACGCGCTATTACCGCGGCCGAGGTCAGCACGGCCGATGAACTCTGGTTGTCTTCGTCCAGCAAGGAGCTGCTGGCGATTACCGAACTGGACGATCGCAAGATCGGCAACGGCCAACCCGGCCCCCTGTACCGTGCCATGTATCAGCACTATCTCGATTTCAAGCGCGACGTGATGCGCGCAAAGGATGTTCCATGACTACGCCGTCCCCCACTTTTACTGATCTTGATGTTCCGAAGCTGGAAAATCTGGTTGAGTTTCCGGTGCTGATTCCGGTCAAGGCCGTCAGCAAAAAAAGCAGGTTGAGCTGGCTGATTTCCACAACGCGTTGATGGAAGTCACCATCGCGCATTTCCCTGACTTTGATGCCGCGCTGGTCACCATCCGCCCCAGCAGCCAGGGCAATTACCACGCCGCCACGCTCGACATCACCTTTGACAACATCGAACAAGTGCATGCCATCGATGCAGCGCTGCGCGCGCATCCGCTGGTACGCATGGTGCTGTAACCGGGGATTGCCGCTTTGAAGAATGACGTCAATCTGGCGGCCGACAGCGGAATGTGGTCCGAGCGCGCAAGCGAAGTCCTGGGCGTGCAGATCAAACCGCTGGGCCGGCAGCCGTATGAGCCGATCTGGCATGCGATGCAGGCGTTTACCGATGCCCGCAGCGACGCCACGCCCGACGAGCTATGGCTGCTGGAACACGACCCGGTGTACACGCTGGGCCAGGCGGGCAAGCCCGAACATATCCTGCGCGCCACCGATATTCCGCTGGTCAAGATCGACCGTGGCGGCCAGGTGACGTACCACGCCCGGGCCAGCTGATTGCATACACGCTGCTGGATTTGCGCCGGCGCAAACTGGGCGTGCGCGAGTTGGTGCGCAAGCTGGAAAACAGCGTGATCGATTTGCTGGATGATTACGATATCGCAGCCTATGGCAAAGTCGATGCGCCCGGCGTGTACGTGCGCATGCCCGAGACCGGTATCGAGGCCAAGATTGCTGCGCTGGGTTTGCGCATCCGCAATGGCTGCGCATTTCATGGCTTGTCGCTCAATGTGGATATGGATCTGACCCCGTTTAGCTGGATTAACCCGTGTGGCTACGCCGGGCTGCAAGTAGCGCAACTTTGCGATTTTGGCGTGCGCGAGACACCCGCTGCCCTGGCTGCTAGAATGGCCGCCAAAATCCTGAACCAGATCAACTGATTAACGCGCGTGCGGTGTGCAAATGCCGCGCGTGCCGCCGGGGCCACAAGCCTGGGCGGAGCCGGAACGGACCATGACTGAAGAATTGAAAACCGCCTCGAACGCAGTAGGTGTCAAACACAAGGGCGAGGCCAAGACCGCGCGGATTCCCATCAAGATTGTGCCGCTGGAACAAAAGCTGAAAAAAACCGGAGTGGATCCGGGTGACGGCGCCCAGCCTGAACAGCCGCTTTTACGAAATCAAAGAGATTTTGCGCGAGCAAAAGCTGCACACGGTCTGCGAAGAAGCGTCCTGTCCCAATATTGGCGAATGCTTTGGCAAAGGCACCGCCACCTTCATGATCATGGGCGACATCTGCACCCGGCGTTGCCCGTTCTGCGACGTCGGCCACGGCCGCCCCAATCCGCTGGATACCGAAGAACCCAAACATCTGGCCGAAACCATTGCCGCGCTGCGTTTGCGCTATGTGGTGGTGACGTCGGTGGATCGCGACGATTTGCGCGATGGCGGCGCCCAGCATTTTGTCGAATGCATCAGCAACACGCGCGCGCTAAGCCCGGAAACGCAGATTGAAGTACTGGTGCCTGACTTCCGCGGCCGTCTCGATCTGGCGCTGCAAATCTTTGGCGACGGTCTGCCTGACGTGATGAACCACAATCTGGAAACCGTGCCGCGTCTGTACAAGCAAGCGCGTCCGGGCTCGGATTATCTGCATTCGCTCAAGCTGCTGAAGGACTTCAAGGCCCTGTATCCGCAGGTGAATACCAAGTCCGGCATCATGGTGGGCCTGGGCGAAACCGACGAAGAAATCCTGCAGACCATGCGCGATATGCGCGCTCACGATATCGATATGCTGACCATCGGCCAGTATCTGCAGCCGTCCAATGGCCACTTGCCGGTGCTGCGTTACGTGCACCCGGACACCTTCAAGATGTTTGAGGAAGAAGCCTACAAGATGGGCTTCAAGCATGCGGCGGTGGGGGCGATGGTGCGTTCGAGCTACCACGCCGACCAGCAAGCGCATCACGCGGGTTTGTGATCACCGCATGACCAGCGATCTGCCGCGCCACAAGCTGACCATGACCGTGCTGATGATGCCCGAGATGGCTAATTTCTCGGGCAATGTGCACGGCGGTCAGCTGCTTAAACTACTGGATGAAGTCGCCTACGCCTGCGCCAGTCGCTATGCCGGCACCTATGTGGTGACGCTGTCGGTGGATCAGGTGATCTTTAAACAGCCGATCCATGTGGGTGAGCTGGTGACGTTTCTGGCCAGCGTTAACTACACCGGCCGCACCTCGATGGAAATCGGCATCCGCGTGGTGGCCGAGAATGTGCGCCAACGCACTGAGCGCCATACCAATAGTTGCTACTTCACCATGGTGGCGCTCGACGACGCCGGCAAACCCGCCGCCGTGCCGGTGCTGACCCCCGAAAACGACATCGAACAAGCCCGCTGGACCCAAGCTGAAGCCCGCCGGACTGCGCGCCTGCGTGCCTGACGGCAATAAAAAGAACGCTGCGTAGGGTGCGTTACCCCGGGTTTGGGGCAACGCACATTTTTTGGGGCCCAAGGCCCCGGCCCCATTCGGGGCCATCCAGCGTCCAAGGCATAACTGGAATGTGCGTTGCCCCCCGCAAGCGAGGACAAGCCCCCAAAACCCGGGGGTAACGCACCCCACGTGGCGATGGTTAGTGCAGTGGTATCCGGATGATCATCTGCAGCCCGCCTTCGGGGCGATTGCTGGCTTTGATGCTGCCGCCGTGCGCTTGCACTGCGCGTTGCGCGATGGCCAGGCCGAGACCGTGGCCGGGTTGGCGGTTGGCGCCATCCAGCGTCACAAAGGGCTGGAACATCTGTTCCAGCTTGTCGTCCGGTACGCCCGGGCCTGGTCGGCCACGGCGATTTCCAGCGCTTCGCCGCGCAAATGCGCCGCCACAATCACGCGCTGGCCGGGCGCGGAATATTTCATCGCATTACGCACCACGTTTTCCACCGCCCGATACATCGGTTCGGCTCGGCCGCGCAGGATAATTTCGCGGGCATCCAGCGCCGGGTCACGCGCCAGATCAATCTGCACCCCGGCGTTTTCCGCCTCAAAGCGGGCGTCATCGACAATGGCGTCCAGCAATTCAATCACATCAAAATAATGGTCCGGATCGCCTTCGCCGGCCGCTTCCAGCCGTGACAGGGTCAGCAGCTCGCCCACCAGTTCGTCCAGCCGGTGCGATTCGCGCTCGATGCGTTCCAGACTGTTGGCCATATTTTCTGGTTGCTTGCGCGCCAGCCCCACCGCCACTTGCAGTCGAGCTAGCGGCGAACGCAGTTCGTGCGATACATCGTGCAGCAATTGCTGCTGCGAATTCACCAACTGCTTGAGCCGCTCGGCCATGCGGTCAAAGTCATGCCCCAGATCGGCAATCTCATCGCGCCGACGGCCCATGCGGGGCGCAATGCGCTCGTCCAGATCGCCATTGGCCACCCGGTCAAAGGCGCGCTGCAATACGCGGATCGGCCGGGTCAGATAGAGCGCGAGCAGCGCGCTGAAAACCAGGCTGCCCAGCCCGCCCAACCACAAAATCTGCGGCGGCAGCCATGCCCCTGGCGGCGGGGTACGCCGCGCGCGGTTTTCGTCGTAGGTCATGAACACCAGCAGTGACTGCGCTTGTGGCGTGGTAACGCGGATGACCGAGGAGTAATCCTGTTGATCGTGCCGATCATGGGCATCCGGGCCACCGATCGGACCAGGCGATTGCGCCGGGTTGGCCAGGATTTGCCGCGCCATCTTCAAGGCGGTGGGGGGCACCGGCCGGTTGAGTACGTCGTGATCGTTGTCATCCACCACCAGCAAATTGGCGCGCATGAATTTCGACCAATGCCGCGACACCTCGGTCAGTGCCGGTACGCCGCCGTATTGCAGCACAGCGGCGGCCGAATTGGTGATGCTAGACACGCGCGGATCGGTCGCCAGTGCCTCGCGCACCACCGCGCTGCGCTGTTCGTCATAGATGGCGAAGACGGCGGCGACGGCAAAGAAGCCAGCGATCAATGTCACCCAGAACAGCAGCAGAATTTTCCAGAACAAACGGCCGCGGGGCAGAAAAGACAGCGAGATCGGCTTCATTCGGGTTGCCATTGATAACCGATGCCACGCACGGTCTGGATGGGAGAGCGGCCATCGGCGTAGGTGCCGAGTTTTTTGCCGCAGATTGCTCATGTGCACATCGACGCTGCGGTCATAACGCGTATGCGGCCGCCCCAACGCCTGCTCGCACAGCTCGTTTTTTGTTAAGCACTTTGCCTTGCGCTTTGAGCAGCATTTCCAGCAGATTGAATTCAGAACTGGTCAGGTCCAGCGCCGCGCCAGCCCATTCGGCCCGGCGGTAGGCCGGGTTGAGTTCCAGTGGGCCGGAACGCAAGGGCGCGTTGCTGTCCTCCGC
>BBFD01000257.1 GCA_001313065.1 Silvimonas sp. JCM 19000 | reverse complement strand
CGGCGGCATCAGCCACACCGGCGATCTGGAGCTGATTGTTGATGTGGTGCGCGAGTTTGCCGGCACTGTGGATTGGGTGTTCTTTGGCATGTGCCCGGACAAGCTGCGGCCCTATATTGCCGAGTACACGAAGGCGTGCCGATAGACCGTTATCCAGCCAAACTGGCCAGCCTTAAGCTCGACCTGGCGCTGGCTCCGCTGGAGCACAATGTTTTCAATGAATGTAAGAGTAATCTGCGTTTGCTGGAATACGGCGCCTGCGGTTTCGCCACCATTTGTACCGATATCGTGCCCTACCAGGGCGACCTGCCCGTGACGCGCGTGCGCAACCGGCACAAGGACTGGGCCGACGCCATCCGCATGCATCTGGCCGATCTGGACGCCACATGGCAGCCGGCGACGCGCTGCGCGAAGCCGTGCTAAGTCGCTGGATGCTGCAGGGCGACAATCTGGGCAAATGGCTAAAAGCGTGGAGCCCGGACTAAGCCGCAATCGCATAGGGTGGGTCACGACCCACCGCCCAAAGCCATAGAGCGCAGCCATTGCGTAACATTCGTCGGCTTTGAATGGTGGGTCGTGACCCACCCTATGCAAACGCAGCCACAGAATAGGGTGGGTCGTGACCCACCACCCAAAGCCGTGGAGCGCAGCCATTCGCGTAACGTTTGTCGGCTTTGTATGGTGGGTCGTGACCCACCTATGCGCGGCAAACGGGTTTGGTGATCAAAAATGGTGGATTAGCCAGGACTGCACCTGGGTTCATGCGCTTTTGCATGAAAGCTTCTCAAGTTTTTTTGGGCTGTTACCGATACATGGCTTACAGGCAAGGGGAACGTTCATCGGCGTTTTTTTCTGCCGGGCAATCGTTAATCACCGGCGAAACAATTTTTTTTCGCATTTTTTAACTAAAGAACGTTCAAGGCTTGTCGATAAGTGTTTCAAGGGCGCTGTGTTGCGTCTGAAACTCAAGCAGATATGCCTCTAAGAGGAGCAATACACCATGTCAATGGTCATCAATACAAACGTCGCGTCACTGGACGCACAGCGTAACCTGTCCAATTCCCAATCGTCGTTGAGCACGTCGCTGCAACGTTTGTCTTCTGGCCTGCGCATTAACAGCGCCAAGGACGATGCAGCTGGCCTGGCCATTTCGGCTCGCTTCACGTCGCAAATCAACGGTATGGATCAGGCCACCCGTAACGCCAACGACGGCGTTTCGCTGTCGCAGACGCTGAAGGCGCGCTGGGCGATATGGGCGATATGGTTCAACGTATTCGTCAGTTGGCCGTGCAGTCGGGTAACGCCACCAACTCCACGTCTGACCGTCAGGCACTGAACGCCGAAGTGAACCAGCTGGTTTCCGAAATGGACCGCACGGCCACGACCACCCAGTTCAACGGCCAGAACCTGTTTGACGGCAGCTTTACCGCTGCTGTGTATCAAGTCGGCGCCAACGCCAACCAGACCATCACCGCAACCACCGCTAACTTCCGTACCAACCAGTACGGTACTTATCAAATGGGCGGCGGCCTGGGTACCGGCGAACTGGCCATCACTTCTGAAGTGTCCGGCTCCACCGAAGGCGCTGTGGGCGCGACCGGTACCGTTGCGGTCAGCAACGCGGTAGTGACTTCCAGCGGCACGATGTCGATCAACGGCAAGTCGATTTCCGTGTCGGGCACCGACATGGCTTCCGACGTGGCTGCCAAGATCAACGCGGCTAACACCGGTGTTAAAGCAACTGCACGTACTGAAGTTGATCTGTCGTTCGGTTCGGGCTCGTACAGCCTGGCCCTGGCTTCGAACAACAACACCTACGTCGGCGTGGCCTTCAGCGTGACGTCTTCGGTTTCGGGTCAAGCTCCGACCGCTTCCGATTACAACCAGGCTGTAAACGCGTTCAACGCACAACAATCGCAAACGGGTGTTGTGGCTCAGCTGTCGTCCTTCACGGACAACACCGGCGCCGTCACCTACGGTATCAAACTGACCAACGATTCTGGCACCAACATCCAGATGACTTCGGCCAGCGGCGTATCGAGCGGCTTCGGCGGTTCGGTGACCCAGTACAACCTGGATACCACCAACTCCACCGGCAACAACCAGTACACCACCGGTACCGCACTGACCAGCGCAGCAGGTTCGGGCAGCTTTACCTTCGGTGGCCAGGTGGTGTTGAACTCGGCTAACTCGTACTCGGTAACCACCAGCGGCGCAGGCTTTGCTTCTGGCGTATTCACCACCAAGAACAGCGATGGCACCATCAACGCTTCGTTCACTTCGGGTGCTGTGAACACTGCAGAACTGAAGACCGTGCAAAGCCTGGATGTGTCGACGGTAGACGGCGCCACTCAAGCACTGCGTATTGCGGACGATGCACTGTCGTACATCGACTCGCAACGCGCTCAGTTGGGTGCTCTGCAAAGCCGCTTTACCTCCACCATCTCGAACCTGTCCACGACGTCCGAGAACCTCTCGGCCGCACGTAGCCGGATTCAGGATACGGACTTTGCGTCGGAAACCGCGAGCTTGACCAAGTCGCAGATTCTGCAACAAGCGGGCACCGCGATGCTGTCGCAAGCCAACTCGCTGCCGCAAAGCGTACTGAGCCTGCTGAAGTAAGCGCCAGCGCTGACTGAAGCAACGCCCTGGGGCAACCCGGGGCCGCAATACCGCCCCGATGCAGCTGGTTCTGCCTCGGGGCTTTCCGCGTAACAGGAGACACGATCATGCAGATCCCGTCCGCTAGTGCCGCCGTTGCCCTTGTGCCCACACCCACTGCCTCGGGTGCTTCCGCTAGCGCCACGCCTACGCCGCCGATTCTGGCAGCGCCAGCAGTGCCAGCAGCGGCAGCGCACAACCGCTCGATCCCACCGCCAAAGCAAGTGCCAGCGCCACGTCCACCCAGGACGCAGTCGACAAACTGAACGAAGCGCTCAAACAGTATTCCAAGACCAGTACGCTGGAATTCACGGTGGATGACGCCACCCAAATGCGTCTGGTCAAAGTCATCGATACCCAATCGAAAGAAGTGATCCGCCAGATTCCATCCGAAGAAGCGGTACAGATCGCCACCGCGATCGATAAATTTCAGGGCTTGTTGATTAAAGATTCGGCCTGACCGGTCGATAAACAGGTATCGCCGCGCGCCGCTGTTCTTATTGAGAATGGCGCCTTCGCGTTACGCTTAATGCAAGCTACAGTGGCTTCACGGTATGATGAGTCGCTGCCAAGGAGTGCCGTATGACATCGAGTGTTAGCAGTTCCAGCCCTACACCGACCCCGACGCCCACGCCGTCGACCTCGACGACCAGTTCGGGTCTGTCGTCCAGTTCCAATCTGGGCGCAATTACGTCTATGGGTATCGGCTCGGGCATCGATGTGTCCGGCATCATTTCGCAGTTGATGGCGGTGGAACAACAACCGCTGACCGTGTTGCAGAAAAAAAAGAAGCCAGCTACCAGGCGCAAGTCAGCGCGCTGGGCACGCTGCAAAGTTCCATGTCGGATTTCCAGACCGCCGTTAAAGCGCTGTCTGATCCCACCAAGCTGCAAACCACCACCGCCACGCTGGGTAATACCTCGGTGGGTACCGCCACCGCCGACAGCACCGCACAAGTGTCCAGCCATTCCTTGTCGGTGACCTCGCTGGCGTCAAACCAGGTGCTGGCTTCAGCGCGCTACACTAATACCACCGACCCGGTCGGCACCGGCTCGTTGACGATTGCGTTTGGCTCGTACGACAGCACCAAGGCTTTACCGCCAACACCAGCGCCAGTTCGTTTACCGTCAATATTGATAGCAGCAACAACAACATCTTTGGTGTGCGCGATGCGATCAACTCCGCCAACAAAGGCGTAACCGCCAGCGTCATCAACGACGGCACCGGTTTCCGCCTGGTGATGAGTTCCAACAACACCGGCGCCTCCAACAGCCTCAAAATCACCTCGTCCGATACCACCGGCACCGGTCTGTCCAAGCTGACCTATGATCCGGCTTCGACCACCAATACCGTGTCGCAGACCCAGGCCGCCAGCGATGCATCGTTCTCGGTGGATGGCGTGGCCATTACCAAGGCCAGCAACACGGTCAGCGATGTTATTCCGGGCGTTACGCTTAATCTGACCGGCACAACCGGCACCACGCCGACCACACTCACTGTGGGCGTCAATACCGACGACCTGGTCAAAAAAAAGTACAAGCGATGGTCGATGCGTATAACTCGACCATGGACCAGCTCAATACGCTGACCGGCTACGATGCCACCACCGGTGCATCGGGCATCCTTAACGGCCAGACTTCGCTGAACAGCATCAAGACCTCGCTGCGCGCGGTGTTCAACCAGTCCCTCGGCACCACCAACTCGATCCAGTCGCTGTACGACGTGGGTTTGAGCTTTGGTACCGGCAGCGTGTCGTCCACTGGCACGGTGACCCAGGATGCCAGCAAGGCAGGGGTGTTGAACCTCGATACCGACAAACTGAAAGCGGCCATTACCGCCAATCCGACCGCACTGGCAGGTTTGTTTGCCACGGCCGGCAGCACCAGCAAGCCCGGCGCGGTGACATTCAAGGCATCCAGCAGCCAGACCCAACCGGGTACGTATCCGATTTTTTGTGAGCAAGGCCGCCACCCAGGGCTCCGTGTCGGGCCCGGCGCTGGATAGCTCGACCGGTTTTCCCGTCACCATAGACAGCAACAACGCCAGCTTCAGCGTAGGCCTGGATGGCGTGCAATCGGGCGAAATCAAATTGACCGAAGGCACGGTCTACAACTCGGCCGCCGATCTGGCCGCCGCGATGCAGACCGCCATTAACAACGATAGCCAGCTTAAAGCGGCGGGTGTGTCGGCCTCGGTGGCCTATGACACCACCACCGGCGCAATGAAATTCACCTCGAACTCGTTTGGCTCAACCTCGAATATCCAGGTAAACGGTACCTCGCCCAATTCAGCTTCGATCGGCTTGGGCTATACCGCAGTAAGTACCGGCTCTGACGCAGTGGCCACCATCGGCGGCCAACCGGCCAAGGCAGTGGGTAACGTGCTGACCGGTACGGGCGCAGCCGCAGGCATGATTGTGACGTTGAGCGGGGGTTCGGTGGGCGATATGGGTACGGTTTCGTTCAGCCAGGGCTTTGCCTATCGGCTGAATGCGGCAATTACCTCGATGTCGTCGACCACGGGGGTGTTTACCACCGTGACCGCCGCATTGAACAAGTCGATTACCGGCATGCAGACGCAAGAAGCACAAATGCAAACGCGGCTGACCTCGATCCAGGCCAACTATGTCACGCAATTTACGGCCATGGATACGTTGATTGGTCAGCTCAAGTCCACCAGTAGTTATCTGACGCAACAGCTGGCCAACTTGCCGGGTGTGTCGTCGTCTTAAGCGGTCTGGACTTTAATGCAGTCGAAAATGGAGGTGCGGCATGAGCTATGCCGTTAAAAAAAGGCGCTAAAGCAATACGGTGACAACAGTCTGGATGTGGCGGTCGAATCGGCCAGCCGCTCAAGCTGGTGGTCATGCTGTACGAAGGCGCTATCAAGGCGGTCGGGCTGGCCCGGTACCACATGGAAGCGGGGCATATTCCCGATAAAGGCAAGGCGATCAGCCATGCCATCTCCATCATCGACCAGGGCTTGCGCCAGTCGCTGGACAAATCCAAAGGTGGCGATCTGGCCGAGAACCTCGACCAGTTGTATCGCTACATGACTGAACAACTGTTGTTGGCGAATATCCACAACAAGCTCGAAACGCTGGATCACGTTGGCAAATTGCTGGGTGAGCTCAAAGAAAGTTGGGATCAGATTGAAGCGGGTTCGCGCGCAGGCGCCCAGCCCGTGGCCGAGACGCCGCCGCCCG
>BBFD01000256.1 GCA_001313065.1 Silvimonas sp. JCM 19000 | reverse complement strand
CTCGGCATGCGCCGCGCGGGCGTCCGGGCCGACCAGTTTGCGCAGCAAAGATACCGCCAGTTCGGCCGCTTCTTGCGTCGGTACGGCCACGGTCGACAATGCCGGGCGGCTTTCTTGTGCCATCTGGATATCGGTAATGCCCATTACCGACAAATCGGCGGGAATACGCAAACCCAGGTCGGTGGCGGCGTGCATGGCGCCGATGGCGGGCAGGTCATTGGTGGCAAAAAAATCGCGGTCAGGTGCGGGTGTTTTTTTTGCAGCAACAATGCGCCCGCGGCGTAACCGCCTTGCACGGTATCGGGCGAGGTCTCGATCAGCTCGGGGGCAAAGTGCACGCCGGCCGCGGCCATCGCATCGGTAAACCCGCGCAAGCGCGACGCATGGATGCCGCCTTTGCCATTGCCGACCACAATGCCGATATCCCGATGCTGCAAGGCCAGCAAATGCTGCGCCGCCAATTGCCCCGCCAGATAAAAAAAATCCACCGCCACACAGGGCAGGCCCGGCGATTCATGCGGCTTTTCCCACATACACAGCACCACGGGTGAGCGGCTTTGGCGCAGCACGGCAAAGTCCAGATTGCCGTTCATGACCAGTACCCCTTGCGATAGTGACCCGGCCAGCTGGTTGAGATAGGCGTGCGCGGTGGCGGTGTCGTCGTTGGTGTTACACAGCAGCATAAAGCTGCCGTGGGCCCGGGCCGCGCGTTCGGCGGCGAGGGCAAATTCGGGATAAAACGGGTTGGCGATGCTGGAAACCATCAAGCCAGCGTTGGCCCGCGGCCTTCCGCCAGCGCGCGCGCATTAAGGTTGGGCCGGTAGCCGAGCGCATCGATGGCATCGAGCACACGCTGGCGGGTTTCGTTGCTGACGCGGCCACGATTGCGCAGCACATTCGACACCGTCGCCGGGGTTACGCCGGCGTGCTGGGCCACCTCTGAAAGTGTAGTCATCGCTTGTTAATTTCCATATTTCCGGGCTGATCACGGGTCGCAGTCGGGCAATGTACACGCTTGGCTGGATGCTGGCGCGGGCCATGTCGCTGGCCCAGCCACGCGGTAAGGCGGCAGCGCGGGCTGCTACAAATATCCTGGATCACCGTATTGCATTTTGAGAAAACCGGCTGCTATAGTCCGTAGCACTTCGTCACCCACTACATCAAAACCGCCCCCTGCGTTACGGCGGTGATGCCTGAGTGGCCTTTTTTTTGCAGACCGTGATTAAGCGCTTAATCAAGGCGGACAAATCTGACCATGGAGCCGGATTGATGGCAAGTATTTCGTTGCAAGGGGCGCAGAAAAGCTACGGCGATCATCAGCCGTTATCCGCAATGTCGATCTGGAAATCGGCGAAAACGAATTCTGCGTTTTCCTCGGGCCATCGGGCTGCGGCAAGTCGACGCTGCTGCGCATGATTGCCGGGCTGGAAGATCTCAGCGGCGGCCAGCTCAAGATCGGCGGCCGTTTGATGAACGATGTGCCCGCGGCCGAACGCGGCGTGGCGATGGTGTTTCAGAGCTACGCGCTATTCCCGCATATGACGGTGTTCGAAAACATGGCGTTCGGCCTCAAGCTGGCCAAAACCCCGACCGACACCATCGTGGCCAAAGTAAACCAGGCCGCGCGCATTCTGCAGCTGGAAAACCTGCTCGACCGCTATCCCAAAGCCTTGTCCGGCGGCCAGCGCCAGCGGGTGGCTATCGGCCGCGCCATTGTGCGCGAACCGGGGGTGTTTCTGTTTGATGAGCCCTTGTCCAACCTCGACGCCACCTTGCGCGGCCAGACCCGCATCGAGATTGCACGCCTGCACAAGCAATTTGCTTCCGCCAGCGTGGTGTATGTCACGCACGACCAGATCGAAGCCATGACCCTGGCCGACAAGATTGTGCTGCTGCACGCGGGCAAAGATATGGAACAGCACGGCAGCATTGCGCAGATCGGCGCGCCGCTGACGTTGTATCACCGCCCGGTCAGCCGCTTTGTGGCGGGGTTTATCGGCTCGCCGCGCATGAACTTTTTACCGGCGCAAGTCAGCGCTATCGATAGCGCCGGCGTGGAAGTGGCGCTGGACCACACCGGCGAGAAGTTGCGCGTGCGGGTGGCCGGCACTCAGCTCAAGCCGGGGCAAGCCGTCACCCTCGGCATTCGGCCGGAACATCTCGAAAGCGCCCCGCCCGGCGCCGTGCCGCCGACCCAGACCATCCGCCGTCCAGTCTCGCTGATCGAGGCCTTGGGCGAGCACAGCTATCTGCATCTGAACGCACCGGACCAGGCCGTGTTGATCGCCAAAGCGCCCGGCGACGCCAGCGTCAAAGTGGGCGAAACGGTCAGCTTTGTGGCGCCCGAACACGCCTGCCATCTATTCACTGAAGACGGCTTTGCCGTCCCGCATCTGGAGTCGCAGCCATGAACCAACCCCAAGCCGGTGCGCCGATGCGCCTGGGCGTTTGCTATTACCCCGAACACTGGCCCGAAGCGATGTGGCCGACGATGCCGCGCGCATGAAAGCGCTGGGCATTACGCAAGTGCGTATCGCCGAATTTGCCTGGAGCCGCATCGAACCGCAGCCGGGCCAATACAACTGGGGCTGGCTCGACCGTGCCGTGCAGGTTCTGGCGATGCCGGTTTGCAGGTGGTGATGTGTACGCCGACGGCCACGCCGCCCAAATGGTTGATCGACCAACATCCGGATATTCTGGCGGTGGGGGCCGATGGCCGCCCGCGCCGTTTTGGTTCGCGCCGCCATTACGATTTTTTTCATCGCCGAGCTGGTTTGAGGCCTCGCAAGGCATCTGCACCGCCGTGGCACAACGTTACGGCCAGCATCCGGCCGTGGCGTTCTGGCAGGTGGATAACGAATACGGCTGCCATAACACCGTGGTCAGCTATTCCCCCGCCGCCGCGCAACGCTTCCGGCAATGGCTGCAAGCGCGTTACGGCGATATCGCCACGCTCAACCAGGCATGGGGCACGGTGTTCTGGAGCATGGAATACCGCAGCTTTGCCGAGATCGACCCGCCCATCGAAACCGTCACCGAAGCGCATCCGTCGCATCGGCTGGATTACCGCCGCTTTGCCTCTGACGAACTGGCGCGCTACAACCGCATGCAGGTCGATATCGTGCGTGCGCATTCGCCGGGGCGGCCGGTGGCGCATAACTTTATGCAGATGTTTAACGAGTTCGACCATTACAAAGTGGCGGCCGATCTGGACGTGGCCAGCTGGGATAGCTATCCGCTGGGCGCGCTGGAAGAAATGTGGTTCGCGCCTGAGATCAAGGCGCGCTGGCTGCGCACCGGCCACCCCGATTTCGCCGCGTTTAACCATGATCTGTATCGCGGCATGTCGCGCTTGCCGTTCTGGGTGATGGAACAGCAACCAGGCCCGGTGAACTGGGCGCCATGGAACCCCGCGCCGCTGCCCGGCATGGTGCGTTTGTGGAGTTGGGAAGCGTTGGCGCATGGCGCCGGTTGCGTATCGTATTTCCGCTGGCGGCAAGCGCCGTTTGCGCAAGAACAGATGCACGCCGGTTTACATACGCCGGACAACCAGCCCGATCTGGCCGCGCACGAGGCCGAGCAAACTGCCGCGGAAATCGCCGCCGTACAAGCCACGGGCCTGGATGGCGCGGTGCGTCCGCGCGTGGCGCTGTTGTTTGAATACGAAGCCAAATGGCTGTTCGAAATCCACCCCCAGGGCGCCGATTTCCATTACCCGCGCTTTGTCTTTGGCTATTACAGCGCACTGCGCAGCCTCGGGTTTGATGTCGATATCGTGCCCACCAACGCGGCGCTGGATGGCTACGCCTGATTGTGGTGCCGCCATTGCCGGTAATGCCGGATGGCTGGCGCAACGGCTGGCGCGCAGTGGCGCGCAGGTGGTGATCGGGCCGCGTACCGGCTCCAAGACGCTTGATCTGCAGATTCCGCACGCTCTGCCACCAGGCCCGTTGGCCGAGGTGCTGCCGCTGCGGGTCTGGCGCGTTGAATCACTGCGGCCCAATGTCAGCGAGGCCGTCGATGCCAGCGCGCTCGGGCTGGGCCAGCTTGATGCCGTGCATTGGCGCGATCTGATACAAGCGGATGCCCGCGTTGAAATCCTGGCCCGCTACGCCGATGGTCATCCGGCGGTATTACGCCACGGCAAGCTGCATTACTGCGCCAGCATTTTTTTGCTGAAGCAGGCACGCGGGCGCTGCTGCAACAGATTGCGCAAAACGCTGGCCTGGTGCCGCAAGCCTTGCCCGAGACCGTGCGCATTAGCCAGCGCGGTGCTTTGACTTACGTTTTCAATTACGACACGACGGCATACGACATTCAGGGTGTCGATGCAGCCGCGTTCGTGGTCGGCGCGGCCTCGGTCGCGCCACAAGGCGTGGCGATTTATCGCGCCAGCGCGCCGGCGCAGTAAGCACAGTCAATACCGGTTCAATGTCATTGGTAGCAACGCAGAAACATCCTCGATTCCAGCGCAAGCAAGGAGATAAAAATGAGCATGAAGGTACGCACTCGCATCCTGGGTTTGGCACTGGCCGGTCTCGGCCTGTGTAGTGGCCTGGCCCAGGCGGGCACATTGGCCGTTAACGTGGCATTCAAAGGCGCCAGCCAACGCGCGGTCTGGCAATCCGTTTTTTTTGATGACTTTAAAAAAGCGCATCCCGATATCGACGTCAAAGCGACATTTGTGGATGAAGAAGCCTACAAAGTGCAATTGCCGGGCTGGCTGACCACCATCGCGCCCGATATCGTCAACTGGCACAACGGCGAACGCATGGCCTATTACGCGCGCCGTGGTTTGCTGGAAGATTTGTCCGGCGATTGGGCAAAGAATGGCTGGAATGAAACCTATGCCTCCACCAAAGAAGCCTCGTCGTGGAATGGCAAACAATATGCCGCGCCCACCGTGTATTACTCATGGGGCGTGTTCTATCGCAAAGATGTATTCCAGAAAGCCGGGATCAGCGCTGAGCCCAAAACCTGGGATCAGTTTATGGATGCCTGCAAAAAAAAGCTGAAGGCGGCCGGGATCAGCCCGATTGCCTTGGGCGGACGCGATTCATGGACGTTGGCGGGCTGGTTTGATTATCTGGATTTGCGCCTGAACGGCAACGCGTTCCATCAAAAAAACTGATGGCGGGCGAAGTGGCCTATACCGATCCGCGCGTTAAAAAAAGGTTTATACAACGTGGAAAGAGCTGATCGATAACAAATACTTTATCGAAAGCCCGCTGTCGTATGACCTCGACGCCGCTCAGCCTTTCCTGTTCCAGGGCAAGGCGGCCATGATGTTGATGGGTACCTTTATCTCGGCCGGTTTCCCCGCCACGGTTAAACCGAATATGGGTTATTTCCAGTTCCCGATCATTGATAGCAAAGTGCCGACGGCGGAAGACGGCCCGGTTGAATCGCTACATATTCCGGCCAAAGCCAAAAAACAAGGCGGATGCCCATACCTTCCTCGCCTTTGCCGAAACCCCGGAGATCAGCGCACGGTTGGCTAAAGGTCTGGGCTCCTTGCCGGCCAATGCTAAAGCGCCGGAACCGGAAGATCCCATTTCTAAAATCGGCTTCCAGATTCTGTCGCAAACGCGTGGCGGCATTGCGCAGTTCTACGATCGCGATATGACCAAAGAAATGGCCGATGAAGGCATGAAAGGCATGCAGCAATTCTTGTCGGACCCCAGCCAGATTGACGCCGTATTGGCGCAGCTGGAACAAACCCGCAAGCGCATCTACAAGAAGTAAGGCTGTGCAAGCCTGATGCGCGGCATCTACGCCAGGCGCATCAGGCTTGCTACCGGCTGCCGCCGGTTTGATCTGGAGAAAGACCGTGATTGATTCCGCCTCAGGTATCGCCCCGGCCGCCGCCGTCCC
>BBFD01000255.1 GCA_001313065.1 Silvimonas sp. JCM 19000 | reverse complement strand
TCGTCATGAGGTGGGTCAGACCCACCACCCAAAGCCACCTGCAAGAACGCCCAACGCAATTCACCGCCGCCCGCACCTACGTTTGATGTCTCTGTTGTGGGCGTTTGGTCCTGTTGTTCTGGTTTGCGACTTAGGGTGGTGGGTCTTGACCCACCTATTGATCGGGTGGGCGTGGATGTTGGGCGGTGACAGTGAGCACTGCTGCTTATGTTTATCGCGCGACTCATCGGTGGCCGGGCGCGAAGCGATACATGTCAGCGCTTTAAATTGCGCTGCGCCTCTACGCGGGGGGTGTCGATCTATGTTTTCATTCGGGCTTATCCTCGCCGAGACCCCACCATGTCCGATGCCGTGCATTTCTACGATCCGCGTGTAGGCCATCAGCTGCCGCACGATCCGTTCAAAGCCATTCTTGCGCCCCGCGTGATTGGTTGGATTGCCAGCCAGAGCGCGGCGGGCCAGGTCAATCTGGCGCCTTATAGCTTCTTTGGCGCCTTCGCGACGTTCCCACCCATCATTGGCTTTTGTAGCGAAGGCTTTAAAGACAGCATTCGCAATATTGAAGAGACCGGTGAGTTTGTCTGGAATATGACCAGCCGCGAGTTGGCGCAGGCCATGAACCAGACGTCGGCGCCGGTGGCGGCGGAGGTGGATGAGTTTGAGTTGGCCGGGCTGGTCAAGGCGCCGGGGCGGAATGTGAAGGTGCCGCATGTGGCCGCGGCGCAGCGGCGCTGGAGTGCAAGTTGCTGCAGGTGGTGCGACTGCATGATCTGGAGGCAAGCCGATGAATAACTGGTTGACGCTGGGCCAGGTGGTGGGGGTGCATATCCGCCAGGAATTCCTCAAGGACGGCTTGTTTGATACCCACGCGGCGCAGCCGGTGATGCGGGCGGGCTACCAGGCCGACTATGCGCAGATCGGCGAAATGTTTCAGATGATCCGCCCCACCGCCTGAAACCTGCCATCTACCTTGGTAAGTCTGGCTGGATTTGTCAGTTTTGCAATGGTAGTGTAAGCCTTTCTCCGCGCGGCCCCAGCGGCTGCGCCTCTTCTGCTTTCCGGATCTCGCATGCGGCTCAGGCTTTTCCTCACAGCGCTTGGTGTTGCCAGCTATTGGCTGGCGGCAGCGGCCTGCGCGCGGCCGCTGGGCTGGTGGTTGATAAGCCGGTGACGACAGAGATGGCGGCAGCGGATGCCGCAGTGTTGCGCGGCGCTTATGACCAGGCGCTGGCGGCTACTTGCGCGAACTGGCCAGCGCCAATAACACGGTGCGGGCACGCGCCTTGACGCGGCTGGGCGAGATGTACGCGCATGGTTTTGGCGCGGCGCGGGACGAGGGCGCGGCCTTCAGCTACTTCGTCAAGGCGGCCGATCTGGCGATGTCTATGCGATGGCGCATCTGGGCCAGGCGTATTTTTTTATGGCAATGGCACGCTGGTGGACGCCGACAAGGCTTATCGCTGGGCCGAGCGGGCAGCCCAGGCGGGTGTGCCGCTGGCGCTGAATCAGGTGGGTTGGCAAAACCTGTCGGGTACTGCCGTGCCCAAAGATACGGCGCTGGCGCGCAATGCTTATTTATTGAGCGCGCGCGCCGGGGACCCCACCGGGCAGTTGCAGCTGGGCTGGATGTATATGCATGTCGCCCCATCGATTATCGCCAGGCCATGGTCTGGTTACGCCGCGCGGCCGCGCAAGGCGAGACGGTGGCGCAGGGCGATATCGGCTATCTGTATGAACACGGCCTGGGGGTGGCGCAGGACGATGCGCAAGCGGTGCAGTGGTATCGCCAGGCCGCACACGCCGGTTATGCCAAGGCGCAGTTTCTGTTGGGCAATTTGCTGGACCAGGGGCGCGGCGTAAGGCGGCCGGATCATGTGGCAGCGGAACGCTTGATCAAACGGGCGGCGGCGCAAGGCGATGAAGAAGCGCTGGCATGGCAAGCGCAGCCGCATATCAACGGCGTGCGCGTCAGCGATTATCTGCAGTTTCATTTGAGCCTGCGTGCGCAGCTGGGCCTGGCGCTCGTGATCATCCTGTTGGCCTCGGTGCTGTATCGCACTTTGCGGCACAAGCCGCTATGGCCACGCAAACCGCGCAATGCCTTGTTTTTTTGAACGCGCTGCCTCGGGCAATAGTGACGCCAGCATGCTCAGCCGGGTGGCGCGGGCCTATGGCTTTTTTTGTCGGTGGCGGTCACGTGGGAAGGCATCCGCATCGAGCCGATGTTTCCATTCAATTTGATGTTTGTGCCGGAATGCAGCGATCTGGAATATTTTGTGCCCAAGCACGATGTGCAAAAGCTCAAGATCAAACGCGCACGGCGCGGCAACAAGGTGGTGTTGATCTTCAAGGACGCTGCGCGCCAGCAACGCACGCTGGAATTGCGGCTGCGCGAACCGGAACAATTTGCCTCGGCCGTGCGCGAGGCGTGGCGGGTGGAGCGGATCGCGCCGCTGGGTCCGCTGCCGATCTGACCACATGGCTGGATAGCGCGCTAAAAAAAGCCGGCGACTCATAGCGAGTGCGCCGGCTTGGTTATTGCGGCCTGCCATCCCCAGGCTCAGGGTGCGACAAATACCGCCACGCTGCGCGCCGGAATGCTGACGTTGCCGCTGCTATCCAGCGTAGCCGCCTGCACCACGCTATCGGCACCACTTTGCTGCCGTGGATGCAGCGTGTAGCTCGGGCCGGCCAAAGTGGAAGCGGCCACGCTATGGGCGACGATGTCGGCGTTGACGGCAATCACCACGTGGCTGTAGTTGGCGCCGCTATACCCGCTGCCATCGATATGTTCGATGATCACACCCGGCACCTGGCTGGGGCCGGTGTTGATAAAGCTGACGCGTTGTTTAACGTCGGCGCCGCTGCGCAAACGGAACAAGGTGGAGCTTTGCCGGATCGCCATAAAGTCGCGGAACACATCGCGCGCGTTCACGATCTGCGCGTTGCCCATGCTGACATTGGCATTGGTCAGGAAGGGCTTGAGCGTGTCCCAACTGCTGCTGTTATCGGCTGCGGGCGGCAGGCCGACGCCAAAGTTATTGGCTGATAACTCCAGTCCAGTTTGTTGAACCAGTCGCCCGAATTAAAGCTGTTACTGTCCAGCGATTTGGAACGCAGGATGTCCTGACCGGCATGAATAAACGGAATGCCTTGCGACAATAACAGCACACCCGCCCCCAGGTTTTGCACCCGTACGCGCTGGGCAGCCGGGGTATCGGCCTTGAGCTTGAGCGTGTTGATGTCAAACAGCGTCTGGTTGTCGTGGGCCTCGATGTAGTTGATGGTTTCCGGCGGATCTTGCGTGTAACCCGCGCCCATGCCGCTGTAATCGAGCGCGTCACCGCGTTTGCTGTTGCCGTCCTTGTCCACCAGCGTGTAATCAGCCAGCGTTGCCACCATGCCCAGGCGGACCAGATCGGCCAGATGCAGCAGGTCGTCTTTGCTCTGCGTGTTATTGCCGTTGGGGGCCAGATACGCACCGTTGGCAAAGCCCTGGTTTTGCGCCAAAGCCGCACCGCTATCGCAGCAACCGCCGCCCCGCACGGCATCACGCATGCGGTCATTGAATGAGCCGATGCCGGTGCCCGCCATATGCGCCTGACGGGCTTGCACAAAGAAGGCGTCGTCTTGCACTTCACCAAAATTCCATGCTTCGCCGTAGTAATACAGCGGGCGCAGTGCGGCGGCGTCGACGGTGCTGCGGGCCTGTTGCATGACCGCCAGCGGGATATGCCCCATCAAGTCAAAGCGAAAGCCATCGACCTTGTACTGCGCTGCCCAGGTGGCCAGCGAGTCGATCATCAAACGCGCCATCATGCGGTTTTCGGTGGCGGTGTCGCTGCAGCAGGTGGAGGTGTAGATCGCACCATTGCCGTCAAGACGGTAGTAATAGCCCGGCACCACTTTATCCAGCACCGACGTGCTGGCTTGCCCGGCGGCGCTGGTGTGGTTGTAAACCACGTCCATTACCACACGCAAACCGGCGGCGTGGAGGGCTTGCACCATCTGGCGAAACTCTTTGACGCGGACCGTGCCATCGGCGGCATTGCTGGCATAGCTGCCTTCAGGCGCCGTGTAATGGTAGGGGTCGTAGCCCCAGTTAAAACAATCTTTGTCTGCGCTGGCGACCACAGCGGCTTGCTGATCTTGCGCATCGGCGGCCGCATTGGGGATGGTCGGGTTGATACAACCCGATTCATCGACGCTGGAGATATCAAACAAAGGCAGCAAGTGCACGTGGGTGAGCCCGACGGCCTGCAAGGCACGCAAATGCTGCATGCCATTGCTGTTGCTGTCGGTAAACGCCAGGTACTTGCCTTGATGCGCCGCCGGGACGGTGGCGTCGTTGATGGAGAAATCGCGCAGATGCAGTTCGTACAGCGAGATATCGGCGTTGCTGGCCAGCGCCGGAATCGCCTGCGTATCCCAACTGCTCGGCTTGAGCGCGGCCGAGGCCAGGTTGGCCACCATGCTGTGCTGGCTGTTGGTATCGAGCGTGACCGAATACGGATCGGTCACCGTGTTGGTCACGCGTTTGTTGCCCGCGGCGCGGCTAAACACATTGACGTCGTAGGTGTAGTACGCAGCGTTGGTCCACGCGGCCTGCCCAGTGGCTTGCCAGATGCCGGAGGCGGCGTCTTGTGTCATGGCCAGCGTGGTGGCCGTGCCGCCGACGGGCGTGACATTGAGCGTGACCGTGGTTGCGGTCGGTGCCCACAGCGCAAATGTCGGCGTGCCGTCAATGGCGAAGGTCAAACCCAGCGGCGTGGCGGCGGCCGCATCGGCATAGAGCGCGTCGAGCAGCGGCGCAATCTGTACCGAGGTGGCTTGCACCACTTTGCCCGCGCTATCCAGTTGGGCCGCGACCAGCTGGCCCTTCAGCCAGGTTTTGAGCGTAGCGGCATCCTGCGCCGCCAGCTGAGCACGGTGGCACTGGCCAGGTTGGGATGCGCTGCCGCCAGCGTGGCCGTCAGGGCGCTGCCATCGGCGGTCAGATCGACACTGGCTGCGGCGCCACTGACGCCATTGGCATCGGCGCTGATGCCGCCATCCGGCGCGTAGTACAACTTGTAGCTGCCGCTGCTGGGCGCGTCGGCCCAGACCAGGGTTTGCGCATCCAGCCAGATGGCGCTGGCGGCGCTGAGGTTGCCCAGCGGGATGGCTGGCTGCGTGGCATAGATGGTGCAATCGCCTTGCAGCAACCAGATTTCCTGACCGGCGCTGGCGAGCGTGCTGGCCAGTTGTACTACCTGATCGCTGCTACAGTTTTTTGTCGCCGTTGCCGTTGATGACCAGGAAATCCATCTCGGTATTGCTGGTATCCATTGCAATATCGGTGTAGCCGCCAAAGCTGTCGCTGCTGCTGAACTTGATGCGGTCGGCCGGGTAGTTGGCGGTGGTGACCTTGGGGCCCTTCCAGCTATAAACGCCCCAGTCGGCGGTGTCATTCTGGGTGCGGTGGTAGTGCACACGCATGGTTGCTGCCGCGACTGGCGGGGCAGTCGTGCCACCGTTGCCGCCGCTGCTGCCACCAGCATCCGTATCGTTGTCATTGCCGGTACCGCAGGCTGCCAGCAGCGCTGTGGTACACAGCGCGGCAAGCAGGCCGCGCCATCCATGGCTGAATTGCATTGCAGAATCTCCTCATCGACGGGTGCGTTTCGTTTCCTGGTCTGGCGTGTAGTTTTATGTGATGGATTACCAAACCGGTTTGAAACCTAGACCTCAGTAAGCAAGGTGTCAATCACGATTGATTTTGCACAGCAGCATTTTTTTAGCGGGCCGAGGTGATGCGAACGCTGCGAATGGAGCGTCCAACCCAATCGCATAGGGTGGGTCAAGACCCACCACTCAAAGCCGTGTGAATCGGGCCACTCCAGTT
>BBFD01000254.1 GCA_001313065.1 Silvimonas sp. JCM 19000 | reverse complement strand
CGGCGGCGCGCTCGGCTTTCTCGCGCTTTTCACGCTCTTCGCGGAACTGGCGGAATTCGTGGCGTTCACGCGCCTGGTCGGCGGCTTTTTTTGGCTTTTTCTGCGGCAGATTTCGGACTTGGAAAAGCGGAAATAATCGACCAGCTGAATATTGGACGGGCACACATAGGCGCAGGCGCCGCATTCAATGCAATCAAACAGATTGCGTTCTTGTGCCTTGCCAAAATTCTTGCTTTTGCCAAACCAGTACAAATCCATCGGCTGCAATTCGGCCGGGCAGGCATCGGCACATTTGCCGCAACGAATACACGGCATTTCCACCGGCTTTTCGGGGAACAACGCGCCGTTTTTTTGGCAATGATGCAGTTACCGGCTTTAGACAAACCCAGCGAGGTACCTGGCAATTCAAAGCCCATCATCGGGCCGCCGTAGATATACGCTTGCGAGCCCGGCTTATCACCGGCAAAAGCCAACAGATCAGCAATCGGCGTACCAATCAGCGCATCGACGTTACCGGGGCGTTGCACATTGCCGGTAATGGTCACCACGCGGCTGATTACCGGTTCGGCGTGTTCGAGTGCGCGATAAATCGTGTAAATGGTCGCGACGTTAAAACATTGCACGCCCAGATCGGTGGAGCGCACGCCGGACGGCACTTCAATATTGGTCAGCAATTTAATCAATTGCTTGGCGCCCCCGGACGGATACAGCGTGGGCACCACCACCACATCGGCCGGAAAATTAATGGCGGCGTTTTTTTTGAGCGCTTCGCGCATTGCCTGAGCGGCTTGCGGCTTGTTGTCTTCAATGCCCACCAGCACCTGGCGCGCTTGCAGCAAGTGCTGCACGATCTTGATGCCTTCCACCACTTGCGCCGCGCGTTCGCGCATCAGCAAGTCATCGCAAGTGATATACGGTTCGCATTCGGCGGCGTTAATCACCAGGGTATCGAGGCCATCACGTGCGCCGCCGATTTTTTAAATGCGAGGGGAACACCGCGCCGCCCAGGCCGACCACGCCATATCGCGCAAATAATCGCGAATGATGCGGCCTTCGGCGTTGCGCCAGTCAAAACGATTGCGCTCTATCCAGCGATCTTGTCCATCGCTTTCGATGGTGACGCAATGCTCGGGCAGGCCGGACGGGTGTGGCACCAGCGTCGGGCCGACGGCCACTACACGCCCGGAGGTGGGCGCATGTACGGCGGCAGAAACCGTACCGTCCGCTTCGGCAATCATCTGCCTTTGAGCACGGTATCGCCCACCGCCACCAGCGCTTGGCGATATTGCCGATGCTCTGATGCAACGGCACCACCAGCTGGCGCGGCACAGGCATTGCGGCGATCGGGGTTTGCGACGATTCGTCTTTGTGTTCAGGCGGATGCACGCCGCCATGAAACGGGAAAATCACTTTGCTGACTTCGGCACGCGCGTTCATGCGGCCACCTTGACGGGCGTGAGCGGAATGACGGGATAACGCCATTTCCAGCTGGTTACGGTTTCGCCCACCGGCACGATATCAATGCAATCCACCGGGCACGGCGCCACGCACAATTCGCAGCCGGTGCATTCGCTGGATACCACGGTATGCACGTGCTTGGCCGCGCCGACGATGGCATCCACCGGACAGGCCTGCACGCACAAGGTGCAACCGATGCAAATGGATTCATCCACCACCGCCAATGACTTGGGCTTTTCTTCGCCGTTTTCAGCATTGAGCGGTTTGAATTCTTTGCCGAGCAAATCCGCCAGTTTGCGGATGCCGTCTTCGCCGCCAGGTGGGCAGCGATTGATATCGGCTCATCGCCCGCAATCGCGGTGGCATACGGTTTGCAACCGGGAAAACCGCATTGACCGCATTGGGTCTGCGGCAGAATGGCGTCGATCTTGTCGACCAATGGATCTTCATCGACTTTGTAGCGGATGGCCGCCCAGCCGAGTACGGCGCCCAGCAATAACGCCAGGGCCGCCATGATTCCTAAAGCAAGTACAAACGCAAGCAACATGGGTAATCCGTTATTTCACAAGACCGGAAAAGCCCATGAACGCCAGGCTCATCAAGCCTGCGGTCATAAAGGCAATCGGCGTGCCCTTAAACGGGGCCGGGATATCCGCGCCATCCAGCCGTTCGCGGATTGCAGCAAACAGGATCAGGATCAGGCTGAAACCAAACGACGAGCCAAAACCGAATACCAGCGATTCAGTAAAGCTGTGCTTTTGCACCGAATTGATCAGCGGCACGCCCAGCACGGCGCAATTGGTGGTGATCAGCGGCAGATAAATACCCAGCACCTGATACAGCACCGGGCTGGTTTTATGGATGAACATTTCGGTGAATTGCACGATGGCGGCAATCACCACAATAAAAGACAGCGTGCGCAGATATTCGACATGCCACGCCACCAGCAGCTGATCAATCAGCCAGGACGAGCCCGAGCCCAGCGTCAGCACAAATGCCGTCGCGATGCCCATGCCGATGGACGCCTCGAGTTTTTTTGGACACGCCCATAAACGGGCACAAGCCCAGGATGCGCACCAGCACCACGTTGTTGACCAGCACGGCACCGATCAAAAGCAACAGATAGTGATTCAATTCCATTGAGAACCGGTCTCTATATTCATGAAATTACAAGTTTGAGCGGCGGATTATCCAACCGCTGCATATACGTGGCAAGCGATATGTGCAGCTATTCATATAACCGATATGACATATCGAATAGTCCGAATAACACACATTAATCAAAAGGTTAGCGATGGTACTGCGCCACCCCGCCGCCTTGTCTGGTAATAGTTCTAATAACGCATTGCCGCAATGGCTTCAGCGCATTCCTCAACCAGGTTGGGGCCTTTATAAATCAGCCCGCTATAGAGCTGGACCAGCGTAGCGCCGGCGTGGATTTTTTTCGACCGCATCATCACCACTTTCAATACCGCCCACACCAATAATCGGCACTTCGCCCTTGAGCGCGGCCGCCAGATCACGGATGACCGAAGTTGATTTGGCCCGCACCGGCGCGCCCGACAAACCACCGGCTTCCGCACCATGCTTGTGGTGCTCAACGCCCACGCGCGACAGCGTGGTGTTGGTGGCAATCACCGCATCGATCTGATGCTTGACCAGCCGATCTGCCACTTCCTGGATTTGATGTGCGTCGAGGTCCGGCGCAATCTTCAGCGCCAGCGGCACATAGCGGCCGTGTTTGTCAGCCAGCATTTCCTGCTTGAGCTTGAGCGTTGCCAGCAGATTCGACAATTCATCGGCCTGCTGCAACTGGCGCAGGTTTTTTGGTGTTGGGCGACGAGATATTTACCGTCACATAGCTGGCGTATTCGTAAACCTTGTCCAGACAGATCAGGTAATCATCCACCGCGTTCTCGATCGGCGTATCAAAGTTCTTGCCGATATTGATGCCGAGCACGCCTTTGTAATTGGACTTGCGCACGTTTTCGATCAGCGCGTCCACGCCCTCATTATTGAAGCCCATACGGTTGATGATGGCGTGCGAATCAATCAGCCGGAACATGCGTGGTTTGGGATTGCCTGGCTGCGGCCGCGGCGTGATGGTGCCGATTTCAATAAAGCCAAAACCCAGATCGGCCAGCGCATCGATATGGTCGCCATTCTTGTCCAGCCCTGCCGCCAGACCGACCGGATTAGGAAAGCGCAATCCCATCATCTCGGTCGGACATTCCACCGGCGCTGGCAATACCGTGCGCAATACGCCAGATCGTGCGCAAAGTCGAGCGAGCCCAAAGTCACGCCGTGCGCGGTTTCGGGCTTGAGCATAAAGAGCAAAGGTCGTACGAGAGGATAAGGCATCGGTTTGGCAATCGGGTCCGGCTGGGTCAACAAACAAACAAGCAAACAACGCTCGGGGCGAGGGATTACGGATGACGTTTTACGGCAGCGTCATAGGTGTTCTGCATCAGCGTAGCCACGGTCATCAGGCCCACCCCACCCGGCACCGGCGTGATCCATGCGGCGTTTTCGCTGGCGGCATCGAACTCGACATCGCCACACAGCTTGCCGTTTTCCAGGCGGTTGATGCCCACATCAATCACGATGGCGCCCGGCTTGATCCACGCGCCTTCACAAAATTGGGGATGCCCACACCAGCCACCACGACGTCGGCGTTGCGGACTTTTTTGTTCCAGATCACGCGTCTTGCTATGGCAAACCGTGACGGTGGCGCGCGCCAGCAGCAATTCCAGCGCTTGCGGGCGGCCGACAATATTGGAGGCCCCCACCACCACCGCATCTTTGCCCACCAGATCAATGCCGGTTCTTTCCAGCAAGGTCATTACGCCGCGCGGAGTGCATGGCCGTAGCAGCGGCATCTTGAGCGCCAGACGCCCGATGTTGTAGGGATGAAAGCCGTCGACATCCTTGTTGGGGTCGATCAGCTCGATGATTTTTTTTCTGCATTGATATGCGCGGGCAAAGGCAACTGCACCAGGATGCCATCGACCGTGTCATCTGCATTCAGTTGTTGCACCAGCGCCACCAGATCAGCCTCGGTGGTTTCGGCAGGCAGATCATGCGCAATCGAGGTAATGCCCGCGTTAATACACTGACGCTTTTTTTATTGCCCACATAAACCTGCGACGCCGGGTCGCTGCCCACCAGCACCACCGCCAGGCTGGCGCGCGCTTGCCACTGGCCACGCGCGCATCCACTTGCGCACGCACTTGCTGGATGATGTCTTGCGAAATGACCTTGCCATCGAGAATTTGTGCGGGCATGCGGCAGCTCCGTAAATGCGGGTTCAGATAATGGCCGCCATTCTCGCATTTTTTAGACCCCAAGGCTCAATCTCGGGGTTGACGGTGTGCGGACTCATCGCTATAGTCTCGGTCTCTTCGGGGCGTAGCGCAGTCTGGTAGCGCATCTGGTTTGGGACCAGAGGGTCGTGAGTTCGAATCCCACCGCCCCGACCCGTATTAAAGTGTGTGCACTGGCACGCAACATGTAGCCTGCTTCAAGAACGGGTGCCCGTAGCTCAACTGGATAGAGCAACGGCCTTCTAAGCCGTAGGTTACAGGTTCGATTCCTGTCGGGTGCGCCACATTCGCGGTGTAACAACCGGCGAACAAGCAAGTTTCAGGATGAATGCTCCAGCATTGGTCCAACCGTTTTGTGGTGGCTGTAGCTCAGTTGGTAGAGTCCAGGATTGTGATTCCTGTCGTCGTGGGTTCGAGTCCCATCAGCCACCCCAGTAGTACGCAAAAAAAGCCCACTCTCCGGAGTGGGCTTTTTTTTGTTTTGCCATGTGCTTCATCCGCCTTGCTCCGCGATTAACTGATCTGCCGTAATGTGCTGCTTGAAGATCAGCACATCAAAATCGCGCGCGGGTAGCACCGCTTCATATTGCCGATTGATCGCCTCAGCGCTGGAATCCAGCGGCACCATGCGCATTTTCAGCGGGCTGTTCAACACAGACGTGGCTGGCGGCGTTGGCAAGGCGTGCATCGACAAGGCATAAAAAGCCGATGGCCCGCGCCGCAGATAGGCTGATAGCGATTCTTCATAGGCAGGGCCGAAAGCATAAGTGCTCCAGCCGGCTGCATCAGTGTCGTGCTCCAGCGCCAACAGCGAACCGTCGTCATAGACCGTCCCGATAGCCAGATAGCGTTGGCCCAAGGCACGCCGCAATCGTGTGCCGAGCATTGGACCCGCATAAAAATCGGTCGTCATCGAGATATGCGCCGCATGTGTCAGCAGCGCGATGGCTTGCTGGCCGAACTCGCTCAGCGTCAGCACCTGCTGCTGCATAAACGTCTCGCGCGCCGCGAGCGCCTCGTCCAATGGCAATGCAAACACCGTCGCCGCGGCGATGCGCGCGCAGAGCAGCAGATACGCGGTTTGCCATGCCTGCGCGGAAGTGCGCGCGCTCCACTGCGCCCGCTGTGCCAG
>BBFD01000253.1 GCA_001313065.1 Silvimonas sp. JCM 19000 | reverse complement strand
CTGATCTTGCGCGGCGCGCGGGCGGGTACTGGCGGTGGCATTGCCGCTTTGCATGGCTTTCTTGAAGCCCGGATAGAGCAGATCGTTACCAAACGCGCTCAGGTGGTCGGTGTCGGCAAACACCGGTTTACCGTCGATATAGCCTTTGCAGATTGCGCCCGGGCACAAGGTATCAAACGGATCCCACACTTTGACGCCGGGCTCGGTGGCCACTTCCTGCAGCAAAGCGTTGGCGCGCGAACGGCGATGCAACATCTCGCTGCGGGTCGGTTCGGTTTCCGAGCGGCAATATGAATTGATGCGGTTAAACCAGTCAGCGCAGCGGAATTGCGCCACCGTCACCACCGGCTTGGGCGCTTCCAGAATCACGTTGATGCCCTTGTCGACCAGGGGTTTGAGTGCGGTCTGGATTTGCTCCGCCGCCACGTGATCCTCGGGCTTGATGGCCAGATCAATCTGGTCGGTTGGCAGATAGGTTTTGTCCCAGATATCGCGAAAGCGCCGGGTGTACAGACCGGCCAGCAACAGATAGTCACCTTGTCTGGCTTCGGTTTCGATGCGTTTGAGCGCCTGCACCCGGAACTCGGGGCAACCGGCCACCGTGCCGGCGTCGAGATAGCCCACCAGCTTGCAACCGCCCATGGTGACAATCTCAACCTGATAACCGTCCTTGGCCGCCAGCCGCTGCGCCATGCGCTCATACGAGCTGGCATGCGAATCACCAAATATATAGATGTGCTGCGGCTTTTCCTGCGCGCAGTCGCTGCCGTCAAAGGCGATGATCATGCCGCCTTGCCAATGGCTGAACGTCTTGGGTGCAGCGCAGTCGCCCACTTGGTGCGGCGCATAGGTCTCCGCCGACCAGACCTGTTGATCACGTGCTGCAAACAGGCCGATCTCAGGTTTGCCCAGATACAGCGCGGTGCTGAAAATCGACAGCACCACCAGCGCACTCGCCACCACGGAATAGAACTGGCGATAACCGCGTTGGCCCAGCCACGGATTAAACCGCAGCGGCTTCTCGATCAAGACATAGCTGGCGATGGCAAGGGCGGTCATCAACACCATGGACAGCGCTTGCAGGGCCGGGGTGTCGATGCCGGTGGTCCAGCGCATCAGCACGATCACGCCCCAGTGCCACAGATACAGCGAATACGAAATCTTGCCGATGGCGGTAAACAGGGGATTGGCCAACAGGCGGTTGACCAGGTTGGTGCTGCCAAACACCGTGCCGATCACCAGCACGCTGGTTGCGATACATGGCAACAGCGCCCATGGCCATGGAAACATTTTCTCGTTGGCAATCCACAAACCCACGCCCAAAGCCAGCAATGCCAGCAGGCTGAATGCGCCGTGCTGGTTCAGGCGCTGCAGAATGCGGCCGGTGCTGCCGTCGGGGTTTTTTTGCACAACACAAAGGCGAAGAAGCCGGCGCCGAGTTCCCAGAAGCGCGTGGGCAGCATATAAAACGCGGTTGCGCCATTGCGCGGGGTCAGCCAGGCGCAATACAGCATCGAAGCCAGCGTAATAAGCCCCAGGCCCCACAGCAGTTGCTTGCGCCGCTGGGGCGAGGTGCGCGGGCTGATCAGAATCAGATAAGAGAAAAAAACGGAAACAGCAGGTAGTACTGTTCTTCGACCGCCAACGACCAGGTGTGGGTAAACGGGTTGTAGGAACTGGCGGCGGCAAAATAGTCGCCCGAGGTATACAGCAGCACAAAGTTACTGAGGCCGAACAGGGCGGAAATGCCGGTGACTTCAATAAAGCGGCTGTAGGGCGGAATAAACAGCGTGGACAGCAGCGACATCAAGATAATGAATACGGCCGCTGCCGGCAGGATGCGCAGCAGGCGACGCCGATAAAACCACTGAAAATAAACCAGCAGGCCCTCAGTGGGCGCCGAGGCCACTGATTTGGCCACCACAAAGCCCGAGATCACATAAAAGATATCAACGCCAATAAAGCCGCCGGGCAGCCAGGCGGACTGGATGTGGAACAGGATAATGGCCAGCACGGCCACCGCGCGCAGGCCATCTATGGCCGCGATATGTGCTTTACGTCCAGAATTCATGCGGGTCCATCACTCCAGATTGCAAGGGCTGCAGCGCAGCGGGGTCGGCCGCGACTGCGGACGGCACGTGGCGTCCTTGGGCACTATGCCAAAAGCTTAAACGAAAGACAAGATAGCTTACGTGGTGATGTCGCCTACGCGACTTGCCATGCGGTATAGGTGGCGTCGTCTGTCAGAAGTTCCTTTACAGATTGCAAAAAAAGTGGCTGGATGCTGCGGCGCAGCAGCATGCTTTGCTGACAAGCAGTACAAGCTTTTGCCGCGTTGCAGCAAAGCTGTGCACAGAAGCCACACCGCAAGCCCGCGACTAGCGGCGGCGTGCCTGTATGCATTTATCATGGCGCCCCTTAGTTCCGTCCACGAGCGGCACTACGTTTGATTAACGGCGCTAGTGCGGCCTGCGTATCCCTCGGCGCCGCATCGCCCTTGCAGAAGTTTTCATCCGGCATGCTCAAGACAAAAAAAGTATTCACGGCCGCATTGACGGTCGCCGCACTGGCGGCATCTTCCCTGGTTCACGCAGACATCAATGTCGGCCAGTCGGTGGCCACCTCCGGCCCCGATGCCGCAACCGGCAAAGCCATCGCGCTGGGCGCGTCCATCTATTTTTTCGCATCTGAATGCGGAGGGTGGTATCGCTGGGCAAGAGGTCAAGCTGACCACGCTTGATGATGGCGGCGAACCGGCTCGCAGCGTCAGCAATACGCTCGATCTGGTTAACAAGAACGATGTGGTGGCGCTACTTGGTTATCAGAACGGCGACGCGGTGCGCAAACTGCTCGATAGCAAAACGCTGGAAAACGCGGGCGTGCCCTTGGTGGGCGTTGATTCGGGTGCGGAGAATCTGCGCAAGCCGGGCAGCCGTATCTGTTTCATTTGCGCGCCAGCTCCAGCCAGGAAATCGAAAAAAAATCGTTGCCCTGCTCAATGGCAAGCTTGGCATGAGCAAGTTTGCCGTCCTGGCGCAGAAGGACGGCGCGGGCGAAGCCAATGTTGCCGCCCTCAAGGCCGAGCTGGCGCGGCGCAAGCTGCAACTGGTGGGCGAGGGCTGGTATGACAAGACCGCCAATGACACCCAGACGGCTGCCGGCGCCTTGTACAAAGTGCAGCCGGACGCGGTCATTCTGATGGTGCCGTCGGCCCCGGCCGCCAGCTTTATCAAACAGTTCAAGGGTCTGGGCGGCACGGCGCAGTTGTATGGCTTGTCACAGATTCAGGCCACCGAAGTGGTGCGCCTGGCCGGTGCGGCTGCCGCCTCCGGCCTGGGGATTTCGCAGGTCTACCCGTCGCCAGCCAGCTATTCCGGCAAGCTGGTGCGCGAATTCCAGTCCGATGCCAAACCCTATCTGAACCAGGGTGTACCGGAATATGCCTTGCTGCAAGGTTATCTGGCCGCGCATTTGCTGGCCGATGCCCTCAAGCAAGCCGGCAAACGTCCAACCCGCCCGCTGGTATTCAAAGCGTTGAGTTCCTTGCAGAAAGTGGATCTGGGCGGCTATGTGCTCGACTTTGGCGATGGCCGCGTCGGTTCGCGTTTTGTCGACATGACGATGATTTCGCCGACCGGGGCACTGGCGCGTTAAGCCCGCCACAGCGCCGCCATCAGCACCCACCCGGACCCTCCTGCAGAGGGCCGGGTTTTTTTTATCGCCTTAAACCAGCCGACAGAACGGGGTAAACGCCATGTGCGATCGGGCCGTTGTTACTTTGGGGCGCTGGCTATACTGCAAACGTCGCGCTTGCTGCGCCCACCTTGTTCATTACGGAGTGCCAACCATGTCCACCATCGCGCTGACCCCTGCTATCGAAACCGGTGAAACCGGTGGTTTGCACCGTACGCTCACCACGCTGGAGGCCGCGCTGGATTACGCGCTGGTCAAAAAAAAGAAAGCGAACACACGCCCAACCCCGAAACCTGGCAAGTCACCTTCAATGCCCTGGCCGAAGCCGCCAACAGCCACAATCCGGCCGACGTCAGCGCCGCCTATGCGCAACTGACCAAAGCCATCGGCGAAACCCTGCGCGCCGAAGGCAAACAGCCGTACTGAGCGTGAGCGCCAGCCCCCGTTCCAGCGCGTAGCCAGGCGGTTTAAGCCGCCTTGCGACGTGCCTGGCGTGCGCTAGACTGAACCCTGCCACACGCATTTAAAAAAAACCCTGTTCATTATTCAAAAAACAAGATCAGTAGGGGGTTCGGGGATGTTCATGCACAAGCAGAAGGCGCTGCTGCAGCAGCAATGCCACGCCCTGGCACAACAAAAGGCTTGCTCGACGCATCAACCGTTCGATGGCGGTGATTGAATTCAATCTGGACGGCGTCATTCTGGATGCCAACGCCAATTTCCTGCGGGTAGTCGGCTATAGCCTGGCCGAGCTGGTTGGCCAGCACCATCGCATGCTGTGCCAGCCCGGCTACGTCAACAGCCCGGAATACCAGCAACTGTGGCAACGCCTGCGTCATGGCGATTTTGTTTCGGGCAAGTTCCGGCGCGTGGGCAAAGGGGGCCGCACCATCTGGCTGGAGGCCAGCTACAACCCGATCCGCGATGAGACCGGGCAAGTGGTGCGCGTGTCAAATTTGCCCAGGATGTCACCGCCGTCACCGAGGAAGAACACGAATACCAGAACAAGATCAAGGCGGCGGACCGGTCGATGGCGGTGATTGCGTTTGCGCCCGACGGCACCATCCTCAAGGCCAACCAGAATTTCCAGAATGCGGTGGGTTATACCGAGGCCGAACTGGTGGGCCAGCATCACCGTCTTTTGTGCGATCCGGCGTATACCTCCAGCCCGGCCTACGCCACGTTCTGGCGGCGGCTGGATGCGGGCGAATATATCTCGGGTCTGTTTGAACGGCGCGGCAAACACGGCAAGGTGATCTGGCTGGAGGCCTCCTACAACCCGATGTATGACGAAGATGGCCGTCTGTATAAGATCGTCAAATTTGCCACCGACGTGACCGAACGCGAAATGAGTATCCGCAAAGACATGCAACTGGTCGGCAGCATGCGCGCTTTGTCTGCCGAGACCGCAGCCGTGTCGCGTGACGGCGGTGTGGTGATACAGAAAACCGTCGAAGAAATGGGCTCGATTGCGGCCAGCGCCAAGAACGCGGCCGGTTTGATCGAGACGCTGGGCACGCAAACCTCGCGCATCAACAGCATCGTCGCCACCATCCGTGCCATTGCCGATCAGACCAATTTGCTGGCGCTCAACGCGGCCATCGAAGCCGCCCGCGCCGGGGAGGCCGGACGCGGTTTTGCGGTGGTGGCGGACGAGGTCCGCAAGCTGGCTGAGCGCACCACGCAATCGACGGCAGAAGTTGCGGGCATGATCGCCAGTATCGACAGCGGCACCGGTGATGCCATCAGCAGCGTGCACAATATGCTGGCGCAGGCTGAGCAAGGCCTGACGCACGCCACTCACGCTGGCGCGGCCATCCGCGAAATCCTCTCCGGCAACCAGAAAGTGGCCGGCATGATCGGCCAGTTTTCGATGAGTGACGCCGCCAGCGCTTAGTCCGTGCGCTATCCGCGCTGCGGACATCTACACCATCCGGCGTCGCCGTACGGCGCGCCGGATTAATCCCACTATCATCGCCGCCCTGTGTATCTGCGTTACGCAATGACGCAAATCACTACAAAACAAAATACGGGGTGTACGAATGATGCGAGTGAGTGCGTGGCTGCTGGCAATGTGCCTGGCGGCAGGCTTGAGTGCGTGTGGTGGCGGTGGCGGTGCCGATGGGTCGACGGGCACGGCGGGCAATACCGGCGCCGGCGGTGTCGCCAGCGGTGGTAACAACGGCAGCGGCAGTAGTGGCAGTGGCGCGCCGGTGGACGGCGCTGGCAGCGGCA
>BBFD01000252.1 GCA_001313065.1 Silvimonas sp. JCM 19000 | reverse complement strand
CGCCTTCCGCGCCGTGACCCCGGCCACCGTACCGGCTGCTGCCCCGGCCACTCAGGTCGCTACGCCGAAAGCCGCTGCGCAAAAGACCTCGGCCATTAACGGCATGACGCAATATGCGTTCCGCGCCGTAGCACCGACCACGCTGTAATTGCTTTGCGGGTGATCCTCGCACTGCAGACCAGGGCCGCTTTCGAGCGGCCCTTTTTATGGGCGCGAGCAGTTACACGCGTAATGGATAGTGTGGTTTGTATTGTTAAATTACAAGAAAGAAAAAAAAGGCAGCCGAAGCTGCCTTTATATATAAAAGTGGGTTGATCGCTGGCGGCCGACGCCATGCGCCGCAGTCCGGCATGGCGGGGGTCGAGACCCACACATTAACGCCGACGACCAAACTGCAGCGCTTTGCCACGCCACTTTGGCTGGTGGGTCTTGACCCACCCTATCGGATAGTGGCCAAACAGCCGCCTGTTGCAGTGGATGGCTGGAGCGCGCCCGATGCATTGCGCGTTACGGCCCAGCCGATCAACAGGTTTGCAGGCCCAGGCTTTGGTCAGCCAGCCCCAAAGGCAGCGGCGCGTTACGCGCATCCAGAAAAAAATGCAGCGGCGGCATCGGCGTCCAGCGTGCTGCAACGCAATATCAAAGCGCCCCAGTTACCGCCATTGGCGCTGTCTTCCATCAGTCAGGTTCACGAATTCGGCTATTCATCTGGGCTCCCGGCATTAAAACGACCGTTTGCTGGATTCTACCTTCATGCTGCATTGCACAATCGCCGCCGGGCGGATGGTCAGAGCGCGGTGTCAGGTGCTGCGCTTTGCTTCATCCATCAACCATTGCCGGAACACGGCAAACGCATGACTCTGCGCCGCGTGCTGCGGAAAGATCAGGTAATACGGCACGCGCAACGACACTTCCTTGCCCAGCGGGCGCACCAGACGCCCCGCTGCGATGTCGTATTCCACCAATATCTGTTGCCCCAGCGCGATGCCCTGCCCGTCTATGGCCGCCTGCAAGGTCATTTGCGCATCAGAGAAAGCCGGGCCGTGGCTGGCATCTACCTGCGCGGCGCCCGATTCTTCCAGCCATTGTTGCCAGTTGGGCAGATGCGACTGGCGCTGCTGGCTGCGCTCGTGCAACAGCGTGTGGCGCGACAGGTCCAGCGTGTTGCGGATCGTAGTCGCAATAGCCGGATTACATACAGGGAATACCGTACTTGAGGTAAAGCGCTCCACCACCAAGTCGGGCGCATCCACCTGGCGGTGGTCGATGGTGATGTCGTTGCGCTGGTAATCGCGGTCAAAGTCGGACGACACCTCAACCCGCACATCCGGGTGCAGATTCAGAAAACGGTACAAGCGCGGCACCAGCCATTTCGTCCCTAAAGCGGGCGGCACTGCCACCCGCAAGGTGGTGGTCTTGTCATCCAGCAAGGCGTCGGTGGCCTGCTGCAAGGCCCTGAAAGCCTCACGCACCCGTGGTAAGTAACTTTCTCCTGCCATCGTCAGGCTTAGCTGATTATTCCTGCGTTCAAACAATTGCAGCCCTAAAAAAATTCTTCGAGCTGCTTGATCTGATGGCTGACTGCCGCATTGGTCACATGCAATTCCTGCGCCGCCTGCGTAAAGCTGGTCAAGCGGGCGGCGACCTCAAACATGCGTAATGCGTTAAGCGGAGGTAAACGTCGGGGCATGATGTCTCATCAAATTTTTTCTTAACGATAGCAAATAAATTTGTAGTTTGTCACAGCGCGCTACACAAGGATTAAATGCGCTCACCCCAATCGCCGGCCTTTGCGCATGCATATCCTCACCATCGACACAGGCACTACCAACACCCGCGTTACGGTGTGGCGTGACCAGCAGGCGCTGTGTCAGGCGGCTCGCCAGGTGGGGGTACGCGATACCGCCATCAGCGGCAGCCCGGTGGCTTTGCAGAACGGCGTGCGTCAGACCATTGCCGCCGCGCTGGACGATGCCCGGCTGGAAATGGCGCAGATCGATCTGGTGTTGGGCTCGGGCATGATCACCTCCAACGTCGGCCTGCACGAGGTTCCGCACGTACTGGCCCCGGCCGGCGCGCCGCGCTGGCCGCTGCCATGGTGCAGGCGCATATTCCGAGGTGTGCGCGCCGCCGGTGTGGTTTGTGCCGGGTGTGCGCAATCGGGTGGAGAACATCGGCCTGCATAACGTCGAAGCCATGGACATGATGCGCGGCGAAGAAGTCGAGACCATCGGGCTGGTACGCCGCCTCGGTATAGACAAGCCCACGGTCATCGTGCTGCCGGGCTCGCATTCCAAGTTTGTGCATCTGGATGAAAACGCCTGCATCAGCGGTTGTGTCACCACGCTGGCGGGCGAGTTGCTGCATGTGATCACCCACAACACCATCCTCGCTGGCTCACTCGACAGTGATTTCGCCGACGAGATCGATACCGAAATGCTGCTGGCCGGTGCGCGTTCGGCCGGCAAGATCGGGCTGGGCCGCGCGTGCTTTACCGTGCGCATCCTTGATCAATTCACGATTTATGAGCGCAACGCCCGCGCCAACTTTTTTGTTGGGCGCGGTGCTGGGCGCTGACTTGCTGACCCTGAAGAATTCTTCCGCCTTTCGTATGACGCCGGGCACCCAGTTTGTGGTGACCGGCAAAGCCATGCTGCGTGAAGCGCTGGCCCTGCTGGTCAAGCACGACGATTTTTTTCTCGGGCGATATCGTGGTCACCACAGACGAGCAACAGAGCAATCTGGCCGGCTTTGGTGCCATCGAAGTTGCCCGCGCGCGCGGCTTGCTGGATTAGCCCCGCGCACCCCATGTAGCGCCCACAAGATCAAGAAACGAAGTACGCGTAGTCGCATTACCGAAGAAGAACGGCGGGTTTTCTGCACCCGCACGGCACGACGGCGCACCACGCCGTCCACAAGCAACCCCGTTTCCCACGGGACACAAGGAGTCGACAAAAAAATGAAGCTGCAATTGAAGAAGGTACTGAGCACGCTGGGCTTGTCCATCGCCATGATGCACCGGCCCTGGTCCACGCTGCTGATCCGGTCAAGATCGGTTTTCTGGTCAAGCAAGCGGAAGAACCGTGGTTCCAGGACGAATGGAAATTCGCTGATCAGCCGCCAAAGACAAAGGCTTCACCGTGGTCAAGATTGGTGTTCCGAGTGGTGACCAGGTATTGGCCGCCATCGATAACCTGGCCGCGCAACATGCCCAGGGTTTTGTGATCTGCGCGCCCGACGTCAAGCTGGGGCCTGCGGTGGTTGCCCGTGCCAAAGCGGCCGGCCTCAAAGTCATGACCGTCGATGACCGCTTTGTCGATGGCAGCGGCAAGCCGCTGGAAGCCGTGCCACATATGGGCATTTCGGCGTTCAAGATTGGTGAGCAAGTCGGCAGCGCCATGATGGCCGAGATCAAGAAACGCGGCTGGAAGCCGGAAGAAGTGGGTGCCATCCGCATCAGCTACGACCAGCTGCCCACCGCCAAAGACCGTACCGATGGCGCGATTGCTGCGCTGACCGCCGGTGGTTTCCCCAAGGCCAACATCATCAACGCACCGCAAGCCAAGACCGACACCGAGGCCGCATTCAACGCCGCCAACGTGGCAATCACGCAGAACCCCAAGTTCAAGCACTGGCTGGCATTTGTCTGAACGACGAAGCCGTGCTGGGCGCGGTGCGTGCGGCAGAAGGCCACGGCGCCAAGGCTGACGACATGATCGGCATCGGCATCGGCGGCAGCCAGTCGGCGCTGAACGAGTTCAAGAAAGGCGAGAAAACCGGCTTCTTTGGCACGGTGCTGATCAGCCGAAACGTCATGGCTATGAAACTTCGGTCAACATGTACAACTGGATTGCCAAGAACCAGGAACCGCCGAAGCTGACGCTGACCACCGGGATGTTGATGACCCGCGACAATATCCAGCAAGTCCGCAAAGAAATGGGTCTGGAGTGATGGTTCGGGCCACTGCGCGGCAGTGGTTTTAAAACCGTCTGCTTGTTCTGGCGTCCGCCTGCATTCGGGGGCGCCGGAATAAGCGCGGCATAGGGTGGGTCAAGACCCACCACCCAAAGCCGCCGGCCTGGACCGCAATCGTTAGTGCTGCTTTTTATGGCTTTGAAAGGTGGGTCCCGACCCACCCTATCGCAGCGGAAAGGCGTTGGAACATGCGCGGCATCGGGTGGGTCAAGACCCACCCCCCAAAGCCGCGGACCTGGACCGCAATCGTTGATGCTGTTTTTTTATGGCTTTGAAAGGTGGGTCCCGACCCACCCTATCGCAGCGGAAATCAAGTTGAAGCAGGAGTCCCGCTTTGTCGCATTTTCTGGAATTCAGATCGATCACCAAGACCTTCCCGGGCGTGAAGGCGCTGTCGGATGTCAGCTTTGCGGTTGACCGTGGCCAGGTGCATGGTTTGCTCGGCGAAAATGGCGCGGGCAAGTCCACGCTGCTCAAGATTCTGGGCGGCGAATATATTCCTGATGGCGGCCAGGTGATGCTCGATGGCACGGAGCGGCACTTTAGCCGCAGCCGTGATTCCATCGATGCCGGCATCGCCATCATCCACCAGGAACTGCAATACGTTCCCGAACTGACCGTGATGGAAAACCTGCTGCTGGGGCATTTGCCCACGCGCTTCGGTTTTGTCCAGCGGGGTCAGGCCATCCGCTGGACACGTGACAACTTGCAGCGTCTGGGCGTGGATATCGACCCGCTGGCGCGCTTGATTGATCTGTCGATCGGCCAACGCCAGATGGTGGAAATCTGCAAAGCGGTGCTGCGTGATGCCACCGTTATTGCGCTGGATGAACCCACCAGCTCGCTCTCGCACCGCGAAAGCGAAATCCTGTTCCGCATGATCCGCGACCTGAAGGCACGCGGTAAGGCGCTGATTTATATCTCGCACCGGCTCGAAGAAATCTTTGAGCTTTGCGATGGCTGCACCATCTTCCGTGATGGCCGCAAAGTGGCCGAACACCATGATCTGAGCCAGATCACGCGCGACCAGCTGGTACAAGGCATGGTCGGGCGCGAGATCAAGGACATCTTTGACTACAAGCCACGCCCGCTGGGCGATGTGGCGATGACGGTCAAAAAACCTGAGCGGCAAAAAAGTGCCGACGCCCGCCACCTTCTCGGTACGCAAAGGCGAAATCCTCGGCTTCTTTGGCCTGGTTGGCGCGGGCCGTAGCGAACTGATGCGGCTGATTTATGGCGCGACGTGCGCGCCACCGGCACGGTGGAACTGGACGGCATCAAAGGCAATATCACCAGCATCAGCCAGGCCATCCATGCCGGCCTGGTGTTGTGCCCGGAAGACCGCAAGCAAGAAGGCATCGTGCCGGGCCGCTCGGTGTCGGAAAACATCAATATCAGCTGCCGCCGGCACTACCGGCGCGCGCATTTCTTTGTGAATGACAGCGCCGAAGCCGGCACCGCCGAAGCTATATCAAGCTGTTGCGCATCAAGACCCCCAGCCGCCATCAGGAAATCCGCTTTTTTTGTCCGGCGGCAACCAGCAAAAAAGCCATTCTGGCGCGCTGGCTGGCCGAACAGGATTTGCGCGTGCTGATCATCGACGAACCCACGCGCGGCATCGACGTGGGCGCCAAGAACGAGATTTATCAGGTGCTGTACGGCCTGGCCGAAAAAAGGCGTGGCCGTGATCATGGTGTCGAGCGAACTGCCCGAAGTGCTGGGCGTGTCCGATCGCATCATCACCATGTGCCAGGGCCGCATTACCGGCGAACTGAACCGCACTGACGCCAATGAACGCAATGTACTGACGCTGGCCCTGCCCGTCAGCGCCCCTACCCCGGCCGCAACGCCGGTGGCGGCGTAAACCACCGATTAACGCCCCGCAGAGGACTAGCCATGCAAACCACGCCCACTCAGGTACAACCGCTGCCGGCCGAGCCGACCAGCGCTTCCGCCAACCCGCCGTCCGCA
>BBFD01000251.1 GCA_001313065.1 Silvimonas sp. JCM 19000 | reverse complement strand
GCGGTTGACGCCCAGCGCGCTGGCCAGATCGCGCAGCGGCGGCAGGCTCTGGCCAGCCGCAAGCTGGCCGGACTGGGCGTGCAGACGGATGCAATCAAAAAAAATCTCGGCGGCGGTTTTGCCTGTCAATTCCACTTTTGACCTATGACAAAGTACACATTGGACTGGCACGATAGCACATCGCAGTTGTTTGCTGCAGCGCGCATCAATTTTTGGGAATACGCCCAGCGCGCTTTTCAACCGGAGTCTGCCCCATGCCCCACTCGCCCCCCACGCCTCAACCAGCGGCCGAAAGCGCCAGCGTTCTGCTTGACCCACGCTATCCGGCGCCACATGGCATCGCTGATTACCAACGCAATCTGGCCGCAGTCCGCGCCGCATCGCTGCCGCCTGCCAGCGCGTCGGACGCAATCCGGCAGAAGTGCGCTTGTTGCCCGTCAGCAAAACCAAATCCGAAGCTGAAATCCGCATTGCCTATGCCGCTGGCTGCCGCGAGCTGGGCGAGAACAAGGTGCAGGAAGCCACGCGCAAGCAGGCCGCGCTGGCCGATCTGGCCGATTTACGCTGGTCAGTCATCGGCCATCTGCAGACCAACAAAGCCCGCTGGGTGGCGCAGCACGCTTGCGAGTTCCAGGCGCTGGACAGCTTTCGGGTGGCGGAAACGCTGCACCGGCATCTGCAGCCGCTGGACCGGCAGCTCGATGTCTATGTGCAGATCAACACCTCGGGCGAGGCCAGCAAATACGGTCTGGCCCCGGCCGATGCCGCTGCGTTTGTGCGCGAACTGAGTGCCTGGCCCACCCTGCGCGTGCGCGGCTTGATGACGCTGGCGGTGTTATCCAGCGATCCGCAGCAGGTGCGCGCCTGCTTTGTGTTATTGCGCCAGTTGCGCGACCAGCTGCGTGAGCAAGTGCCCAACCAGGCCGGACTACAGGAGCTCTCGATGGGCATGTCGGGCGATTACGAGATTGCGGTGGAAGAAGGCGCCACCGTGGTCCGCGTCGGTCAGGCCATTTTTTTTGGCGCGCGGGCGTTGCCAGATAGTCACTTCTGGCCGGGCAATGCGGGCTGAACCACAAAAAAAACGCCGCATTGCTGCGGCGTTCTTTTGCGACTGCGGTCTGGGGATTATTCTTCCAGCGGCTCAACCAGCGAATGAAATTCGCGCTTGCCGTGGTCAAGCTGATGCAATTCGCCCAGTTCGATATCGAAATACCAGCCTATCAATTGCAGCGTGCCTTGCTGCACACGGTCGGCAATAAACGGAAAGGTCAGCAGATTGTCGATCGACACCGCAATACTGCCCATTTCAGCGGCCTTGAGCTGATCAGCCAGCGGCTTTGCGGTCATCTCGGCCAGCACTTTTTTTCGCGCGCGGTTTCCGCAATGCGCATCCAGCGCCCGACAAAGTTGGCATCGGTCTTGGCGGCATAGCCTTTCATCAGCGCGCCAATCCCACCACAGGACGAATGACCCAACACAAGGATTTGCTGCACATTCAGGTCGCACACGGCAAATTCGATGGCCGAAGACACACCGTGGAAGGTGCCGTCTTTTTTTTCGTAGGGCGGTACCAGGTTAGCCACGTTGCGCACCACAAACAGGTCGCCCGGGTCGCAATCGGTGACGATAGCCGGGTCAACGCGGCTGTCCGAACAACCAATCACCAGTGTCTTGGGGCTCTGGCCGCGCTTGAGTTGGTCGAACAGATTGCTATTGCTCTCCCGGCCGAAGTACTTGTGCTGGAAGCGACGAAACCCGCCGATGAATTTTTTTTCCATCTCGTCCAAGGTGCAATCTCCTGTTTTTTGCTGTGATATCCGGTCCAGTGACGTAACGCGTGAGCGCGAATACGGCGGCAGATTGTACCGGAGTGGGCGGCAAACGCCCGCTACAGATTGCGCAAAAAAATCGCAACATACCGCGGCGTATGCTGCAAACGCAGGCGCAAAGCGGTGCTGGCCTCGGTATTAAGGCAGTAGATTGCCGCGCTGTTTCGCCTTATAAACGGCGCTTTGCCGCATTTATTTAAAAAATTCTGAAGGAGTTGAGCAGAACTTTTCGCTAGATAGCTTGCCCGACAGCCGACTATAGTGCTGGCTGATTGACACAACCCATTACAAGGAATACTGCGATGGCGCGACTGCGTTACGACGGTATGCAAAAAACGCTGCACTGGCTGATCGCGCTGCTGATCGTCGCTGCATTTATCCTGGCGCTCTATCTCGACGACTTGCCCTTGTCGCCGCTCAAATTCAAGTTGTACAGCTATCACAAATGGCTGGGCATCAGCGTATTAATCCTCGCCTGTATCCGACTGGGCTATCGCAAAGCCAAAGGTACGCCTGACCCGCTGGCCAGCCAGCCGCGCTGGCAACGGGTACTGGCTGCCGCTGTGCACCATTCACTCTATCTGTTGATGATTGTGTTGCCGCTGGTGGGCTGGGCCATGAGTTCGGCCAAGGGTATTCCGGTGGTGCTGTACGGCGTGCTACCGCTGCCCAACTGGGTGCCGGTCAACCATGATCTGGGCGAAGTACTGGAGACCGCGCACGTGGTGTTGGCCTGGATACTGGCCGCCGTGGTGGGCCTGCATGTGGCTGGCGCGCTCAAACACCATGTGATTGACCGTGACGAAACCCTGCGCCGCATGTTGCCGGGCAAACATTGATGATTGAAATCAGCAATCTCTGCTATCCAGGCCGCTGCGCCTCCCCGCGCAGTGCTGCCTTAATCTGGAGTTGAATATGAAGACACGTAAGCTTGCCGCATTGCTGGCCACCGCTGGCCTGATGTTCGCTGCAGTACCCGCACTTGCCGCACAGACGCTGGTGCCAGCGCAAAGCAAGATCGGCTTTGCCTTCAAGCAAATGAATGTGCCGGTGGAAGGCAGCTTCAAGCGCTTTGACGCCAAAGTGGATTTTGATCCGGCCAAGCCGGAAAAAAAACCCAGGCCAATATCACGGTCGACCTGACCAGCATTGACGTCGGCAGCGCCGATGGCAACAAGACCACGCAAGGCAAGGACTGGTTTAACACCAGCGCCACGCCCAAAGCCACCTTTGTGGCCAGCTCGGTCAAGGCGGTGGGCGGTGGCAAGTTCGAAGCCAAGGGCAAGCTCACCATCAAAGGCATCACCCGCGACGTGACCGCCACGCTGACCTCCAAAGCCGATGGCGCCAATACCGATGTGGAAGGCAGTTTTCCTATCCAGCGTCTGCAATTCAAGATCGGTGATGGCGATTGGGCCGATACCGGTACCGTGGCCGATGAAGTCACCGTCAAATTCAAACTGGTACTGGCTGGCAAGCCCGGCTGATACCGCGTCGTTCGCTACACCCTTATAAGCGTCTTATATTTTTTCCAGGAGAAACCTCAATGAAACTGAAACTCGCCGCCGTGCTGTTGGCCGGCCTCGCTTCTGCCGCTTTTGCTGCTCCGACCACGCTGGTGTAGATGGCTCGCATTCCCAGCCGTACTTTGAAGTCAGCCACTTTGGCTACTCCATCCAGCGCGGTACCTTCGCCAAGGTCGACGGCACCATCGTGATCGATGCCGAAAAGAAAACCGGTAGCGCCGACATCACTATCGACGCCAACAGCCTGGATACCCATTGGGCCGCACGCGACAAGCATCTGAAGTCACCGGATTTTTTCAACGTTGAAATTCCCGACCATGACTTTCAAGGCTACCTCGTTCAAGTTTGACGGCGACAAGCTGACTTCGGTGGACGGCAACTTCACCCTGCTGGGCGTGACCAAGCCGCTGACCCTGTCGGTGAGCCAGTTCCGTTGCGGCGACCACCCGATGCTGAAGAAATTTGTCTGCGGCGCGGAAGCTCCGGCACCATCAAGCGTAGCGACTTTGGCATGACCACCTTCGTCCCGGCTATTTCGGACGAAGTGCATCTGGTTATCCCGGTTGAAGCCGCCAAGCAATAACTGGCCCGGCCTCAACAGCTGCAAAAAAACCCACCGCACGGTGGGTTTTTTTTGGTCCAGCGGCTATGGCCTAACGACTGGGCAGCAACACGCGTCCGGCCAGCCAGTCGTCGATGCGGCGTTCGTTTTCCACTTTGCTGCACCACCATTTCAGCGCCTTGCCGCCGCCGGCATTGCGCCAGGCGGCATAAAAGCGCGGTGAGTTACGCGGCTCTTGCGGGTGTTTTTTTCCACCAGCCAACCGGCCTCGATATGCGGCCGCGCCAGACAACGCGGAATATATCCGCAGCCCAGGCCTGCCAGCTGCGCCGCCAGCTTGGCGTTGACATCAGGTACGGTCAGCGTTTCCTGGCCATACAGGATATGCACGGTGCGCGGCAACGAAGCGCGCGAACTGTCGGCAATCGCCACCACTCGATGTTGCTGGATCAAGGCGGTGGGCAGCGGGTCGGGCACATCAGCCAGCGGATGGTTGGGGGCCACCACAAACACAAAATCAACATCACCTAGCGGCACGGTGCTGTAGCCGCCACCATGTGGGCCTTCAATCGGCACGCCTATGGCCAGATCGGCGCGATGGTCGATTAATGAATCCCACATCCCGCCCAAGGCTTCATGCAAGAAGCGCAGCCGCGTGCCCGATTGCAACTGATCAAATTCGTGTATCCACGGGTGCAGCAGGCTCAGCGGAATCATGGTATCGACGGCGATGCGCAGTTCGGGCTCCCAGCCGGTGGCGACGCGCTTGACCCGATATTCCAGATCGCCAGCCGCTCGCAGCAAATGCCGACCTTCTTCCAGCAAGGTTTCGCCCGCCGGCGTCAGTCTGGCCCGGTGGCCGGATCGATCAAATAAATTGACCCCCATCTCGTCTTCGATCTTCTTGATCACATAGGTCACGGCGGACGGCACGCGGTGTACTTCTTCTGCGGCGGCCGCAAAGCTGCCTTTGCGGGCAATTGCGTCAAGAATCTCCAACGCTTCCAGGCTTAACCGCAGCATTTTGCACCCCGTTTTCTAATATCGATTTTTTTTGAACAACTTGTCGCATATTTTCTAATATCAAGCCGGAAAACGCCAGCCTATAATCGCTTCATCGTTGAAATCCACTGAAGGAGAAGCAGCATGATCACCATTCGCCCTGCCACAGAACGCGGTCACGCCAACCATGGTTGGTGGATAGCTGGCATAGCTTTTCGTTCGCTAACTATCACGACCCGAAGCATGTGCATTTTGGCCCGTTGCGCGTGATCAACGAAGATCGCGTGTCGGCCGGACAAGGCTTTGGCAAGCATTCGCATCAACACATGGACATCATCAGCTATGTGCTGGAAGGCGAACTCGAACATAAAGACAGCATGGGTAACGGCTCGATTATCAAGCCAGGTAGCGTGCAGCGCATGAGCGCCGGTCATGGCGTCACCCATTCGGAATACAACCCGTCCACCACCAACCCGGTGCACTTTTTTGCAGATCTGGATTATTCCGGATGCGGCCGTTGATGCTTCGTATGAGGAAAAGACTTTTAGCGAAGCCGACAAGCGCGGCAAGTTGCGCCTGGTGGCCAGCCCGGATGCCGCAGAAGGTTCGGTCAAGTTGCATCAGGATGTGCGCTTGTATGCCGGTTTGTTTGATGGCGCCGAGGCCGCGGAACTGCCGCTGCAAATGGGCCGCATCGCATATATCCACGTGGCGCGCGGCAAGGTTAGCGTCAATGGCAAAGCGCTGCAGGCGGGCGATGCAGCCATGCTGACCGGCGAACCCAAGGTGAGCGTCAGCGACGGCGACAACGCCGAAGTGCTGGTGTTTGACCTGACCGGCAAACCGTTGCAGTAACGACGCTAAAACTCACTGAGACTGGCAGAGGGTGGGTCTGGACCCACCCCTCAAAGTGGCATGGCAAGGCGCATCGCTTTGCTATGCCACTTTTTTTCTGTGGTTAAGTGCAACTCCAAAGCCGCATAGCGAGCTGTAGCGCTGGGGCCCACGGCTTTAAGGGGTGGGTCCAGACCCACCCTT
>BBFD01000250.1 GCA_001313065.1 Silvimonas sp. JCM 19000 | reverse complement strand
CAAAGGTTTGTTCAGCGCAAGCCGAACATCAAAAAAATGCGCCGCAGGTAAGCAGTTAAAGATTTTCCAGACACCGGCCAAAACATCAAACCAAGCGCCACAAGCCCAAGCAGTTTAAGGTTCACCAACCACCCCCCCAAAAAAAACCCCGCCCACCCGCTATGCCCACCAAACCCAAATACCTCCTCGCCTTCGACCAGGGCACCACCAGCTCCCGTGCCATCGTCTTCAACCACCAGGGCCAGATCGTCCAACGCGCCCAACGCGAATTCCGCCAGATCTACCCTCAACCCGGCTGGGTGGAACATGATCCGCAAGAAATCTGGGGCAGCCAGGTTGCCGTGGCCGCACAGGCCATCGCCATGGCCGGGCTGCAGGCCAGCGATATTGCCGCCATCGGCATCACCAACCAGCGCGAAACCACGCTGCTGTGGGATCGGGCCAGCGGCCAGCCGCTCTACAACGCCATCGTCTGGCAAGACCGCCGCACCGCCGCCTGGTGCGATCAACTCAAAGGTGATGGCCATGCCGATCTGGTCAAAAGCAAAACCGGCCTGCCCATCGACGCCTATTTCTCCGCCTCCAAACTCAAATGGTTACTCGACCACATTCCCGATGCGCGCCGCCGCGCCGAGCAGGGCGAGCTTGCCTTCGGCATCGTCGATAGCTGGCTGATCTGGAATCTCACCCAGGGTCAGAACCACCTGACCGACGTCTCCAATGCCGCACGTACCATGCTGTTCAATATCCACACGCTGCAATGGGATGACGATCTGCTCAAACTGTTCGACATTCCGCGCGCAGTACTGCCGCAGGTGCGTGGCTCCAGCGAAATCGTCGGCTACACCCGCAACGTGGTCCCCGGTGGCGTGATTGCGCTGGCAGGCATTGCCGGCGATCAGCATGCAGCCTTGTTTGGCCAGCAATGCACGCAGCCGGGCATGGTCAAGAACACCTATGGCACTGGCTGTTTCTTGATGATGAACACCGGCAGCCAGCCAGTGCCCTCGCAACACAATCTGCTCAGCACCATCGCCTGGCAAATCAATGGCCAGACCACTTATGCGCTGGAGGGCAGCATTTTTTTTACCGCCGGGGCGGTGATCAAATGGTTGCGCGATGGCCTCGGGCTGATCCGCCATGCCAGCGAGATCGACGCGCTTGCGCGCAGCGTGCCGGATACCGGTGGTGTTTATCTGGTACCGGCATTTGCCGGACTCGGTGCGCCGCATTGGAACGCGCATGCGCGGGGCAGTCTGTTTGGCGCCACCCTGGGCACCACCAGCGCTCATATCGCCCGCGCCGCACTCGAAAGCATCGCTTTCCAGACGCTGGATGTGCTGGATGCCATGTGCGCCGATAGCGGCATGCGGGTGCGTGAATTGCGCGTTGATGGCGGGGCCACCGGCAGTGATTTGTTGCTGCAATGTCAGTCCGATCTGCTGCAACTTGATGTGATCCGGCCGCAAGTCACGGAAACCACCGCGCTGGGTGCGGCCTATCTGGCTGGCCTGGCCGTGGGCTACTGGAACGATCTGCCGCCTTGCAGGACCAATGGCAGCTGGAGCGGCGCTTTAGCGCGCAAGCGGCGCCCGAAGACGTCAAGCGACGAGTGGCAGAGTGGCAACGTGCGATACACGCTGCAGTCAGTTGGGCCAACGCGGGCTGATCCTTACGGCCGATGTGGTGCGCGTTGTGGTCCGGCATAGTGCCGCCCGCGTGCTGCATGGCGATGGCAAACCCGCGTCGATGCAGGCCAGCGCGGCGTGGTATGCCGCTTGCTTGGATGTTGCTGTGCACCATCCGGGCGGCGAGACGTTAGATGCAATGCCGATACCCGGCACGTTTTAAAGGGATTGCGCGGGGATATCCCTAATGCGGATTTCCACGGTATTTCTGATTTCGTAAGCTGATTTATAAAGGGGCGATCGCAGCATACCCGGCTGCGTTCCCCCGGATTGCGCGCTGCAAGGTCCGGGCCACTAGCTGGATACCCACCACGCGAAGGACAGTAAATGATGATCGCGCCCCCGTTTGAACCCTTGTCCATCCCCCGCCGCAAGCTGGTGGTGGCCAACTGGAAAATGCACGGCAACCTGGCCATGGTGCGGCAGGATGTGCCGGTTCTGGCTGAGCATGCCCTGGCCGGTGTGCCGCTGATGCTGGCGCCGCCAGCACCCTATCTGCGAAGTCGGCCGCTATGCCCAGGGCAGCCAGCTGCATCTGTGCGGCCAGGATGTGGCCGAAGTCAGCGATGGCGAACGCACCGGCGAGTGGTCGGCCAGCATGCTGGCTGATCTGGGTTGCTGCCACGCGCTGGTCGGGCACTCCGAGCGGCGCCAGTTTCATTACGAAGACGACCGCCTGATCGCCGCCAAAGCCCGCGCCTGCTTGCGCGCCAGCATTACCCCCATCGTCTGCATCGCGAAAGCCGGATTGCGCGTGACGCTGGCCAGACGCAAGAAGTTTTGCGGCGCCAGCTGGCCAGCCTGCTGGATTGCGGCGCCTGGCGCGGCGCGTGGATAGCCTATGAGCCGCTGTGGGCCATCGGCAGCGGCGAGGCCGCCACGCCGCAAATGGCGCAAGACGTGCTGGCTTTTATCCGCAATCTGATAGCGCAGCAAGACCCGGTCATTGCACGCTCGATGCCGCTGTTGTACGGCGGCAGCGTCAAACCCGACAACGCCGCGTCCTTGTTTGCCATGCCCGATATCGACGGTGCGCTGGTCGGCAGCGCCTCGTTGCAGACCGAATCGTTATTGCAGATTTATGCCGCCGCGATCGAAGCCGATGCCGTTATTCCGAGGGATGCGCAACCGGTGCATACAGCGTTACATAGCATCTGAACCGAGAGGATACGCATGACCAGTTTTGCCGAATTCATCCAGCAGCAAACGGGCCGCGGCGAGCGCGCCGATCTGGGCCTGTTGCTCAATCAATTTGCCAGCGCCTGCAAAAGCATAGGCAGCGCCATCAACCGTGCCGCGTTTACCGGGGCCAGCGGCGTCAGCAACACCGACAATGTGCAGGGCGAACATCAAAAGAAACTCGACATCATCTCCAACGATTTGATGATCGGCTGGACCCAATGGGGCGGCCATGCCGCAGCGATGGTGTCAGAAGAACTGGAAGCGATGTACAGCCTGCCGTCCGGACTGCAACGCGGGCGCTATCTGCTGGCGTTTGATCCGCTGGATGGCTCGTCCAATGTGGACGTCAATATTTCGGTGGGCAGTATTTTCAGCGTGTTGCTCGCGCCTGATCAAAGCCGCGCCGCGCGCGCGGAAGATTTTTTTGCAGCCCGGCACGCAACAAGTGGCCGCAGGTTATGCGCTCTATGGCCCGTCCACCATGCTGGTGCTGACCACGGGCGCGGGTGTCAACGGTTTTACCCTCGACGCGGCCACCGGCGAATTCATGCTCACCCATCCGAATATGCGCATCGAGCCCGACACGCGCGAATTTGCCATCAATGCCTCCAATATGCGGCATTGGGAAGCCCCGGTGCAGCGCTATATCGATGAATGCCTGGCGGGCAAAGAAGGTCCGCGTGGCGACAATTTCAATATGCGCTGGGTGGCCTCGATGGTGGCCGAAGTGCATCGCATCCTGCTGCGCGGCGGCGTGTTCATGTACCCGCGCGACAACCGCGATCCGGCCAAACCGGGCAAATTGCGCCTGTTGTACGAAGCCAATCCGATGTCGTTTATCGTCGAACAAGCGGGCGGCGCCAGCAGCACCGGCACCCAGCGCATTCTTGAATTGCAGCCCGACCATATCCACCAGCGCGTTGCCGTGATGCTCGGTTCGCGTAATGAAATCGAACGCATCGTTAGCTACCACCGCACGTAACCGTCTACCCAAACATCGAATCGGGGATTTGCAATATGGCACTGGTTTCCATGCGTCAACTGCTCGACCACGCAGCCGAGCATCAATACGGTTTGCCCGCGTTTAACGTCAACAATATGGAGCAGATGCGCGCCATTATGGAGGCGGCCGATCACACCAACAGTCCGGTGATCGTGCAGGCTTCGGCCGGGGCGCGTGCGTATGCGGGCGCGCCGTTTCTGCGCCATCTGATGCTGGCGGCGCTGGAAGAATTTCCGCATCTGCCGGTGGTCATGCACCAGGATCACGGCGCCAGCCCGGCGGTGTGTTTGCGGTCCATCCAGCTGGGATTTTCTTCGGTCATGATGGACGGCTCTTTGCATGAAGACGGCAAGACGGCCACCGATTTTGAATACAACGCGCGTGTGACCCGCAGCGTGGCCGAATTTGCCCATGCCTGTGGCGTGTCGGTGGAAGGCGAACTGGGGGTGCTGGGCAGTCTGGTTACCGGCATGGCCGGCGAAGAGGACGGCGCGGGCGCGGAAGGCAAGCTGGATCATTCGCAATTGCTGACTGATCCGGAAGAAGCCGCCCGCTTTGTCGAAGCCACGCATGTGGATGCGCTGGCGATTGCGATTGGCACCAGCCATGGCGCGTACAAATTCTCGTCACCGCCTACCGGCGAAACGCTGTCGATAGACCGCGTCAAGCTGATCCACGCGCGTTTGCCGCATACCCATCTGGTGATGCACGGTTCGTCGTCGGTGCCGCAGGAGTGGATCAAGATCATCAACGAATACGGTGGTGATATCGCGCCGACGTGGGGCGTGCCGGTGGAAGAAATCGTGCAGGGCATCAAGCACGGCGTGCGCAAAGTCAATATCGATACCGATTTGCGCATGGCCGCCACCGGCGCCATCCGTCGTGCCTTTGCGCAGAATCCGTCCGAATTTGACCCGCGCAAATACCTCAAGCAAACCATTACGGCCATGCGCGACGTCTGCATCGAGCGCTACGTGGCTTTTGGCGCCGCCGGCCACGCAGGCGACATCAAACCGATCTCGCTGGAAAAAATGGCCACACGCTACGCCCAAGGCGAGCTGTAAACGCATAGGGTGGGTCTAGACCCACCCCTCAAAGCCGCATATTCGGGCGTTGCTGCTCGGTTGTGCCACTTTGCATGGGGGATCTATACCCACCCCTCAAGGCCGCATATTCGGGCGTTGCTGCCTGGTTATGCCACTTTGAAGGGTGGGTCTGGACCCACCCTATGGCGCATCGCGCTACATACGCAGTTGTATGTTCCGCGGCATCTGCATTAGCAAAATCTATTGCGCTCAACCCATCGTCAGTCCGCGCCAGAATTGGTCCTTGATTTTGTAAATTTGTAACTATAACCATGTCAGTAGCCTGGACGTGACACGTAGCGCTTGCCGCGGCAAGTGACTCCCGCTTTCACTGATATGCGTGCAGCAGGCCCCTTGTTCATCTTTATGATGAAGGAGCTGGTATGCCTGCAACGCTCAATTATCCTGGCGTCTATATCCAGGAACTGGGCAGTGGCGTCGCCACCATCACCGGTGTCGCTACGTCCATCGCCGCTTTTGCCGGGTCCGCCCCGCTTGGGCCGGTCAATAAAGCGGTCGATCTGTTCAGCTTTGCCGATTACGAACGCACGTTTGGCGGGCTCGATCCGGATTCCGAAATGAGCTACGCCATTCGCCAGTTTTTTTCAGAATGGCGGCACGGAAGCTTTTGCCATCCGCGTTGTAAAAAAAAGCGCCACCCAGGCCACCACGGCGCTAAGCAACGGCACCATCGACGTACTGCAAGTCAACGCGGTCGATGCCGGTAGCGCGGGCAATGGCGTGCTGGTGACCGTGGATTACGGTACGGCCATTCCGGCCAGCAGCTTCAATCTGAGCATCGTGCGCACGGCCGACAACGCCGTGGAAACATTCAATAACTTGTCACTGAATTCGGCCGATGCGCGTTATGCGCTGGATCTGGTCAATGGCGTATCGCAGATCGTGCAGCTATCGCGCAGCTGCCCGCCGCCACGCTCACCGCCTTGCCCGCTGGCACCACGCGCAGCGGCACGCTGGCTGATCCGCCAGTGGGGCTGAATGCCACGCACAAGGAATTCCAGGTCAG
>BBFD01000249.1 GCA_001313065.1 Silvimonas sp. JCM 19000 | reverse complement strand
CGCGCCACCGGCCGTGGCCAGCTGGCTGCTGGCGCCCCAGGTGGCGACGTTTTTGCCAGCAACATCGCGATATCAAACTGGTACTGAGCGGGGCGGCGCAGACGGTGGCGCTGGACCGGGGCGAGGCTGATATCGCACTGCGCATGACGCGGCCGACCGAGCCGGAACTGATCGCGCAGCGCGTCGGCATCATGCGGTTTGCGCTCTACGGCAACGCCGATTACGCCCGCACGCCCGCAGAAGACTGGCAATTTATCGGCTACGACGCGCCGTTGGAAAACACCACGCAGCAAAGCTGGTTGCGCCAACTGGCGCAGGGCAAGGCCCTGGTGTTTGAGGCGAGCGATCTGGCGTCGCAGATTGCCGCGGTGCGCGGTGGCCTGGGCGTGGCGGCCTTACCGCAATTCATTGGCGACGCCGAGCCCGAGCTACAGCGTTTGCCCGCGCCATTGCCTGCGCCCGAACGTGAGATGTGGCTGGTCACTTATCCTGATCTGTATCGGGCGGCGCCGATCCGTAGCGTGATGGCGCTGTTGGCCCAGGCGTTCAGTCAGGCCTGCGCGCCAGGCTGAGTCGGGGCTATTTATTCAGCCCCAGATCTTCGCGCAGTTTGAACAGCACATCGTGCCCGATCGAGCCATGCAAACGCGCCAGAAACTGATCGGCCAGATGCAGCAAGCGCCGTTTTTCGCTGGCCTCTACCGTGCCGGATTGCAGATAGCGATTGAGTGCATGCGCGGCCGACAACATCAAGCGGCTGTTGAGCGTGCGCTCGGCCGCTTCGACCAGCAAACCCACGGATTCGCTGACCGCGTTGCGCATCATCAATTGCACGCCGCGGTTGTTCAGATCGATCACGTCCTGGCCGATACGCTGGATAAAGTCTTTCCAGGCCGGGCGCAGATTGGCGGCGCTTTCCAGCACGCCGGAAGTCTGGCGCGTGGTGATAAAACGTTGTGCCAGCGCCTGCAGCCAGCGCCACGGCGGTATGCCCGGAGCCGGGCGCTCGCCCTCCACCGTGGGTGGGCAAACCAGATCGGCCGTCATGATCAGATTAACCGCCAATTCCAGCGTGAATTCGGGGTGATGCAAAAACGGCTCGATCTTGTTTAATTCATCGGCTTTACCGCCAAAGATAGCGGCCGCGAGTATGCCGACCACCTGGCTATTGACGCCACCATCACGCCGCGCCACATCCACCAGCGTGCGCAGATATTTATCGGCATCGGCTGCCACGCCGCCGCGTTTGGCCGCCAGCGCCAATTGCAATACGGTCTCCGGCGCCAGGGCACTGCTATTGCCGCCACAGGCCACGGCTTTTTCCAGTAAGGCGCGCGCTTTATCGGATTGCCCCAGCATATTGGCCAGATTGCCGGCCTTTTGCAGGCGCGAGACGTTGTTCGGCGAAATGGTCAGGCATTGGTCGAACACGCCCATTGCATCTTCCAGCCGGCCTTCCGCCAGATAGGAATGCGCCAGCTCCTCATACGCATCCACGTAATTGGCGTGTTCGCTGATTGCCGTATTCAACAGCGTATTGGCCTGTTCTTTGCGCCCTTGTCGATTAAACACTTTAGCCAGGCCTAGCCGCGCCCACGGCACCACGCGTTTGTTCAGGATTTCTTCGTACAAGGTTCGCGCTTCATCCAGCCGTCCGGCTTCGAGCAACAGGCTGGATAACAGCCGCAATAAATCATTGCGATAAGACGCGTCGGCGCGCGGCATTAATTCGCGCGCAATCTGGATTGCGCCGTTGATGTCATCGTCGGCAATCTTTTCATACAACGGTTTTAGCGCTTGTTTGCGATCCCATGCATTGCGCAACCGATCCGACAATCTGGCACCGGTAAATGGCTTGAGCAAATAGTCGTCCGGACCCACTTCGGCCACCGCCACCACGCGTTCATACGAGGCTTCGGCCGTGATCATGAACCAGATCGTCGATAAGGGCAGTTCGCCGGTGCGGCGTAATTCTTCGAGCAATTCCTGCCCGTTCATGCCGCCGCCAAAATCGTAATCGCACAACACCACGTCGTAATTGCCGTTCTTGAGGCGCCGCCGCGTCTCTCCCACGCTGCTGGCGACGTCGACGCGGGTGATGCCGATGGTGGACAGCGTCAGCCGCAGCGATTGCCGCACGGTGGGCGAATCGTCAGCGGCAAGAACGCGGGCTTCTGCAAGCGCAGTAGAGCCATGGGGCAGGGGCTCAGCACAACGAGGTTGATCATAAAAGTTGTGGCCAGGTTACAGAGGTGGCAAGCAAAAATTGCCATGCCGGTCGGGCAGGGCGCAGCGGCTGGCCAGTCTTTGTAAGCTAACGTATCAAAATTTGCTGATTCGGATTCTGCCCGGACTTGGCCACGCCGACGAGACGGCGCCGACGGATTGTGGTTTATGCCACACGCATTGGCGCTGAACGGCGGTAAATGCCGCTTTTTTTTGCCTGCGGCACCCGCAGATATTGGCACCACCTTTGGCAGTGAGCACCGTCACTGCGGTGCTGGATTAATTGGGAGCTGTCCTATGCGAGCGCGTGTGGTCGGCATGGTCTTATTCAGCGCGCCACCACGCCGGTTTCAGTGGCTTCTTATTTATTCTCAAATTCTCTTGTGGATCGCATCATGAAAAACCGAATTGCACGTCTCACTCAATCTGCAATTGCAATTGCAGCGATATGTACTAGCAGTTACGGCTTTGCCTATGACGGCACAGTTAATTTCAAAGGATCGGTGGTGGACGCGCCATGCTCAATCAGCGTGGAAACAAAAGACCAGTTGGTTGAATTTGGCGCAGTCGCATCAACGGGTTTTACCGGCGTGGGCTCCACCGTAACCACCAAGAAATTCCCCATCGTGCTGGAGAATTGCGCCGTGGGCACCTACACCAAAACCAGCATCCGTTTTGACGCCACGCCCGATGGCGAACATATCAAACTCACACCTGATATCGGCGTGGCTAAGGGCGTAGCAGTGCAATTGCTGTATCCGGACGGCAGCCCGGTGCTATTGGGCTACGACTCGCTGTCCACCAACCTGAATAACGGCTCCAACACTCTGCAATTTGGCGCACGCTATATCCAGACCGCCGCCGCCGTTACCACCGGTCCTGCTAATGCGCAGGCGCAATTCACGGTGAGTTATCAGTAAATAGTCCGCAGCGCAGCAGGCGCCGGCGCGCCTGCTGCGCTTTAATCCCACCCGCCGTCGCGCATTGAATTCAATTATCTAGCCAGGAAGAACCATGTTTGCAGGTCCGCGTTTGATTGCCATGCTGATCACGCTTTATAGCGGATTAATGCTTGCGATTCCGGTCCAGGCCGGCATTACGCTCAGCAGTACTCGAGTGATCTTTGAGGCCAATGCTCAGGCTTTGGCTGTGCCGCTACAAAACAACGATAACCGCGATTATCTGGTGCAATCATGGGTGGAAGATCAATCCGGCCAGAAAGCGCCCTTTCTGGTTACGCCGCCTTTGGTACGCGTGGATGCCAAAAAAAAGTATGGTGCTCAAGATTATCCCCACTGACACCAGCGCTTTGCCGCAAGACCGCGAATCGGTGTTTTTTTTAAACGTCAAAGAAATTCCGCCGCGCGCCGATACTGAAAACGTCTTGCAGATTGCCATTCGCACGCGCATCAAAATGTTTTATCGCCCGGCGCAATTGGCGGGCGAGGTGGAGACGGCAGCCGCTCAATTGCAATGGCAAGTGTTGCGCGATGACGCCGGCGCGCTGCAGTTGCAGGTGCAAAACCCGTCCGCCTATGCCGTCACGGTGGTGGATGCCAGCGCGGATGGCGTGGCCCTGCGCAACGATATGGTGTTGCCACAACAAAGCCTGCGTTATGCGCTGCCGGCCCATACCGGCGCCAGCGTCGAGGTGACTTTCAGCAGCATGAATGACTTTGGCGGCACCAGCGTGCCGCTCAAGGTTCGCGCCCAGCGCGCCGCTACCGCGCCATAGAGACGACGCGCGATGTCTCAGTCTGAACTGGCCGCACACGCGGCTGCGACTGTCCCCGGTCGCCTGGTTTCTGCCTGTTGTTGACGCTCGGCGCGCCACTGTCGCTGGCGGCAGAGCCCGCACCCGCCGCGCCCTTGCAGCCCTCGCGTAGCCTGGGCTTTGATCCGGCTTTTTTTGCAGCTGGGCAGTCCGGAAGATCAAAGCAATGTGGATATCTCCGGCTATGCCGAACGCAATGTGGTACAGCCGGGCCTGTATCGCGCCGAGGTCTGGCTCAATGGCCGCCAGGTGACGGTGCGCGATCTGCAATTTGTGGCTGCTGCGGATAGCCAGTCTGATGCCACACCCTGCCTCAGCCGCGCGCTGCTGCAACAATGGGGCATAGACCTGCAACACGCTGTGGCCGCGACGCCCGACCAGGCCGATTGCGTCGATTTGCCCGCGCTGATCCCGCAAGCCAGCGTGAATTTTGATCTGCTGCAGCAACGCCTGGAAATCGGAGTGCCGCAAGTCTGGATGTCCCGGCCCCCGCGCGGTGCCAACATGGCGCAGTGGGATAACGGCACCAGCGCGGGCTTGCTGGAATACAGCGTCAATGCGGCCAGCGGCCGCGCCGCTGGCGTGCGCAGCGATACCGCCTATGCCAGCGCGCGGGCTGGCCTCAATCTGGGTGCGTGGCGGCTGCGTTCAACGTTGAATGCACAAAGCAGTCGCGGCCAAGCCAATACCGTGCAGGCGCTGGATAACTACGCCCAGCGCGATATTGCGCCCGTGCAGGCGCGGCTAACGCTGGGCCAGGCCGTCACGCCAGCCGACCTGTTCGATGGCGTGGCGTTCAGCGGCCTGCAACTGGCCTCGGACGACGCCATGCTGCCGGATGAGCAACAAGGTTATGTGCCGGTGGTGCGCGGGGTGGCGCAGACCAATGCGCGCATCAGCATTCGCCAGCGCGGCTTTGAAATCTATAGTGGCCTGGTGGCGCCGGGGCCATTTGCCATCGATAACCTGCCCAATGCCACCACCGGCGACCTGGAAGTCACCATCGCCGAAGCCGACGGCCGCGAAACCCGCTTTGTTACGCCATTTGCCTCGTTGCCGGCGCTGGTGCGCGAGGGCGGCTTCCGCTATAGCGCCACCTTTGGCGCTATCGCGATGGGGCACGCCAACATGGTCCTGGTTTGGCCAGGCCACGGCCACGCGCGGCATGCAGTTTGATCTGACGGTGTACGGCGGCTTGCTGGGCGCCTATGAATATCAGGCGGCCATATTCGGGCTGGGCAAGAATCTGGGCGAATTGGGCGCGCTGTCATTCGACCTGGCGCAATCAAGCACGCTGGCCAACTGGTCGGCCAGCGGTGCCGCGCTCAGCGGCCAGTCGGTACGTATGCTGTACGGCAAGGTGTTTGGCAATGGTTTGAATCTGCGGGTACTCGGCACGCGTTATTCCAGTTCTGGTTATCGCAGTTTTGCCGAGGCGATGCTGGAACAGCGCACCGGCAAGCCGCACGAGCATATGCAAGATCTGGCGCGCTTGGGCGCCCGCAAAATCCAGTTGCAGGGCAACCTTAGCCAGTCGCTCGGACGCATGGGCGCGCTGTACGCTGCGGTGACGCAGCAGTCCTATCACGCCGGGCCGCGCGCGCTGTCGGCGCAATTGGGCTATAGCACGGCCGTCGGCCCGTATGCCCTCGGCGTGTATTACACCGAGGGCCGCAATGGGGGCGGAGGGGCAACGCGGCAAGTCAGCGCCAACCTGTCGATTCCGTTTGGCGCGCCCGCCCGCAGCAGCCTGGGCACGGCGACGCTGAACAGCAGCGTGCTGCACGACAGCGTGAGCGGGATATCGGAACAACTCGGCATTAACGGCACCGCGCTGGCCGAGCGCACCCTGAGCTACGCCTCAATGCGCATCATGCGCCGGTGCCGGGCGTGGCGATGGCACGCTCAGTTTTGCCGGGCGTTATGCCACGGTCGGTGGCGGCATCAGCGCCGGTGCGGCCTATCAGCAACTGGGCCTGAGCCTGTCTGGCAGCGTGGCGGTGCATGGCGGC
>BBFD01000248.1 GCA_001313065.1 Silvimonas sp. JCM 19000 | reverse complement strand
TGGAATGCCTTTAGCCCGGCCGCGCAGAAAGCCTTGGTTTCCGAGCCTGGCGTGTCACGCAAGATGCCAATCGCATGGGGCGTGGCTGGCTGGGCCAGATCTCAGCTTGATCCGCCACTGGATTTGCCGTCGCACTCGGTGCAACGCGGCGTCATTCAGGTTCCGCCTTCGGGCCAGCCCGTGCTGTTGCTGCCCGATGCGCAAACCACGGGCGGTTATCCCAAAATTGCCCAGGTCATCCGTGCCGATATCTGGCGCATGGGGCAGTTCCGGCCCGGCGACAGTATCCGCTTTGTGGAAGTGACGCTGCCGCAAGCGCTGGCCGCCTTGCAGGCGCAGCGACAATGGCTGGTGCAAATCGAAAACCAACTGAAGTGGCGCATCCAATGAAGATCGATCTGAATGCCGATCTGGGCGAAGGCTATCCCTACGATGCAGCGCTGATGGCGCTGATCAGCTCGGCCAATATCGCCTGTGGCGGTCATGCGGGGGATGCGGTTTCGATGCGGCAAACCGTGCGGCTGGCGCTGGCTCATGGCGTGCGCATCGGTGCGCATCCCAGCTATCCAGACCGCGAGCATTTTTGGCCGCCGCAGTCTGGCGCTCAGTCACGAGGCTTTGCAAGCCAGCCTGGTCGCACAGATTGCGGCCTTGCGCGCCATCTGCCACGACGAGGGCGCCACGCTCAGTTACGTTAAAGCGCACGGCATGTTGTATAACGACGCGGCGCGTGATCTGGAGCTCGCGGATTGCCTGTTGCATGCGGTAGCGGAAGTGGACGCCAGCCTGCATATCATGGCGCTGGCCGGCAGCGCCTTTGCGCGCCATGCCGCGCATATGGGCTGGCATGTGATCGAAGAGGGGTTTGTCGATCGTGCGTATACCGATGCCGGCCACCTGGTGCCACGGGACCAGCCCGGCGCGCTGCTCAGTGATGATGCGGCCGCGCTGCAACAGGCGCTGGCGCTGGCTTGCGGGCAGGTCCGGACGCAAAGTGGCAGCACCTGGCGCTGCGGGTGGATAGCCTGTGCTTGCATGGTGATAACGCCCACGCACTCGATTTTGCCCGGCTTGTACACGCACAATTGCGCGAAACAGCCGTGTAAAAGTAACAATTTACGTTTTGTGATGGGGATAGTCCGGCGCGTTCCAGGGCCGTGATCCGGACAATTGCGAATATTGCAATGTCATAAAACGGTCCCCCATCATGAGCAACGTCGATATCACGCTGGACGACGCGCCCGTTTCCATCGCGCCGCAAGCCGCGGCGCATTCTGCGGCCAGCGGCCATCCCAAAGGTCTCTATCTGCTGTTCGCCACAGAGATGTGGGAGCGCTTTTCTTATTACGGCAATCGGGCGTTGCTGGCGCTGTTCATGGTTAACGCGCTGCTGTTCGACAAGCAGTTTGCCGCCTCGCTGTATGGCAAATACACCGGTCTGGTCTACCTGGCACCCTTGATCGGCGGCTACGTGGCAGATCGGTGGTGGGGCAATCGCCGCTCGATTCTGCTGGGTGGGCTGGTGATGGCGGCGGGGCAGTTCGTCTTGTTCTGGGCGGGCAGCAGTCTGGATAACGCCGCCCTGGCGCGGGGACTGTTCTATTGCGGCCTGGGTCTGATCGTGGCCGGTAACGGCTTTTTTTTAAACCGAATATTTCCAGCATGGTTGGCCAGTTGTATCAGGCCAATGACCGGCGCAAAGACGCGGCTTATACGATCTTTTATATGGGCATCAACCTTGGCTCGTTTATCGCACCCTTGCTTTGCGGCTATCTGGGCGATACCGGCAAGGCGGGCGATTATCGTTGGGGCTTTCTGGTGGCGGGTGTCGGCATGTTGCTGTCGCTGGTGGTGTTTGGCGCCTTCCATAAAAAAATATCTGCGTGCGCCCGATGGCACGCCGGTCGGCGTGGCGCCCCAGCCCGTGGCCAAGGCGAACAGCGTGCACCCGCCGCACCGCTGACGCTGGCCGAGAAGCAACGCATGATCGTCATCGGCGTGATTTCTTTCTTTGTCATTTTCTTCTGGTCAGCGTTTGAGCAAGCGGGCGTGTCGCTGACGTTCTTTGCCGAAGAAGCCACCGACCGCATGCTGTTCGGTTACCAGATCCCCACCTCGTGGTTCCAGTCGCTCAATCCGGTTTTTTGTGCTGGTGTTTGCCCCGTTGATGGCGCAGTTATGGAGCGTGCTGGGGCGGCGCAACCACGAACCCGCCTCGCCCACCAAAATGGCGTGGGGCTGATCCTGCTGGCCATCGGCTATCTGATCATCGGCTTTGGCGTCAAGGATATGTCGGCCAGTGTCAAAGCCAGCATGTTCTGGCTGGTCGCCATGTACGCCATGCACACGCTGGGCGAACTGTGTCTGTCACCCATCGGCTTGTCCCTGGTCAACAAGCTGGCGCCCGCGCGGTTTGCCTCGCTGATGATGGCGGTGTGGTTTACCGCTAATGCTGCGGCCAACTGGTTTGCCGGCATCCTGGCGGGCTTTTATCCCGACGGCGGCCGCGTGCCCACTTTTCTCGGCTTTCAGATTACCGGCCTGCATGAGTTCTTTATGCTGTTTGTGGCGATGGCTTTCGCCGCAGGCGCGATTTTGCTGCTGCTGACCCGGCCGCTGCAAAAGATGATGCACGGCGTGCGCTAAAGCCGGACCGGATGGGCGGGTGCTGCAACAGCGCCCGCATCTGCTTCTTGCCTTGGGCAGCACCGGCGGGCTACATTACGTTGTCATTTTTTTACCAGACGATACGACCCTGACCATGCCTTGCGCCTGTTTCTCTTCTGCCTCTGCCTTGCCGCTCGCGGCGGGTGTGGCTGCGCACGTTGCAACAGGCCTCAATGGTTCCAATAAATCGAAAAAAACGGATGCTCCGCTGACGGACTTCCGGGTTCCGTCGCGTGAGCGCCGACGGAACCTGCCTGGTACGACCTTCCCCTGATTAATCCCCACGCAGCCCCGGCCTTTACGCAACGGTGACCTTTGTTCACTACTTTGCGAGGTTTATATGTCCGCTGTATTTGCTGCCAGCCGCTTTAACGCCGATCGCTTTACCGGTTTGTTCATCCCTCTGGTCACACCGTTCCGTGACGGCCAGGTTGATTACGCCGCCGCCAGAATCTGGTCGCCCATTTGCTCAAAGGGGGCATCGATGGTCTGGTCATCTGCGGTACCACCGGCGAAGCGGCCACGCTGAATGAAGGTGAGCAAACCCGCTTGCTGATGGCGGTGCGCGAAGTCAGTGGCGACTTGCCGCTGGTGATGGGGCTGGCGGGCAACGACACCCAGTGCGTGGCCAAGCGAGCTGCGGCGTTGTCAGCCCTGGCCGATGGCTTGCTGGTGAGCGCGCCCTATTATGTGCGGCCGTCGCAAGCCGGCTTGCTGGCCCACTTCAACGCGGTGGCAGCCGCAACCCCGCTGCCATCGTGCTGTACAACATTCCGTATCGCACCGGCGTGAATATCGAATTGCCGACCCTGCAAATGCTGGCGGCGAATCCGCAGTTTGTGGCCATCAAGGAAAGTGGCGGCGGCAATATGCCGCAGTTGCTGGCGACCATCGCCGACACGCCCTTGCGAGTGCTGGGGGGGCGAAGATGCCTTAATCATGCTGACCGCCTGCGCCGGGGGGCGCGGTGCCATTGCGGCCGCCGCTCATATCCGCCCGGACTTGTATCGCCGCATGCTCACGCTGGTTGCGGCGGGCGACCTGGCGGGCGCCCGCGCCATTTCGCAAGCGCTGGCGCCGTGGATCAAACTGCTGTTCAGCGAACCTAATCCGGCCCCGATCAAGGCGGTGCTGGCCATGCAAGGCTTGCTTCGCAACGAATTGCGCTTGCCCATGCTGCCGGTGACGCAGGATTTGCAGAATCAGCTGGAGACACTGCTGCCGCAGATTCTGGCGCTGTAAGCGCCTGCCGGTCGGCGCCCGGCGGCAGCAAAAAAGCCCCGATCCCGGCACATACGCGTGCAGGAGCGGGGCTGGCCCGGCCGTGGAGGCGGTGGCTTAGCTGCGGTAGTCGGCGTTGATCTTCACATAGTCATACGAGAAATCACACGTCCACACCGTCGCCGCAAACGCGCCGCGCGCCAGTTTTACGGTGATGCTGATTTCAGCTTCCTGCATCACGCGTTGGCCTTGCTCTTCGGTATAGCTGGCGGCGCGGCCGCCGTCCTTGGCCACCAGCACGTCGCCCAGCCAGACTTCGAGTTGGTCCGTGTCCAGATCAGCCACGGCCGAATAACCAATCGCGCACAGAATCCGGCCCAGGTTGGGGTCGCTGGCAAAGAAGGCGGTTTTGATCAGCGGCGAGTGGGCGATGGCATAGGCCACAGCGCGGCATTCTTCGCGCGTGGTGCCGCCTTCGACGTTGATGGTGATGAACTTGGTGGCGCCTTCGCCATCGCGCACGACGGCCTGCGCCAGTTGTTGCGATACCGCCAGCAGCGCGTCACGCAGGGCAGCGTAGTCCGGATGTTGTTCGCTGTCGATTTCGGCCGCACCGGACTGGCCGGTGGCGATCAGCATAAAGCTGTCGTTGGTTGAGGTATCGCCGTCGACGGTAATGCTGTTGAACGAACGATCCGACAGCCATTGCAGCAGGGGTTGCAGCAGCGGCTGAGCGATGCTCGCATCGGTGGTCAGATAGGCCAGCATGGTCGCCATATTCGGATGAATCATGCCCGAGCCCTTGCACATGCCGGTGATGGTCACGGTCTGGCCGCCCAGCGTGATCTGGCGGCTGGCGGCTTTGGGGGCAATGTCGGTGGTCATGATGGCACTGGCGGCCTGGGCCCAGCTGGCTGGCTGCAGATCAGCCACGGCGGCGGGCAGTGCGGCGATGATTTTTTTGTTGCGGCAGCGGCTCCAGAATAACGCCGGTCGAGAACGGCAAGACCTGGGTCGGTGCAATATCCAGTGCTTGCGCCAGCGCCACGCACACGTCTTTGGCGCGTTGCAGGCCATCAAGACCGGTACCGGCGTTGGCATTGCCGGTGTTGACCACCAGCGCGCGAATGTCGTTGCCCGCGGCCAGGTATTCGCGGCACAGGCGCACCGGCGCGGCACAGAATTTGTTCAGGGTAAACACGCCTGCGCTGCGGCTGCCTGCGGCCAGTCGCATGACGACGACGTCCTTGCGCCCCGCGGTTTTGACACCGGCAGAAGCGATACCGAGTTCGATCCCTTTAACGGGATACAGGGCGGCAGGATCAAGGGCAGGCAGGTTTACGGGCATGACGCGGTTTCCTAAGGGGGCACAAAAAAAGAAAACCAAGGATACCGCAGAGCGGGTGACGCTGGAATGACGGGCTATGCGCGCCAGGTCAGACGCGGCAAGGCTGCGTTCAAGCAAACGAGGCGTTCGCCAGCGCGGGGGCCAGGCTGGCGGCGGCACCGGCCATGCTGACCAGATGTACACCACGCACCGGCTCGCTGCGCAGGCTGCTTTGTTCGGTGCGCAGATAACTGCCTTGCCAGCGCTGCCGCACTTGCAGCTGGATGCCGAGCGTGGCTTGGGCCAGATCGACCAACGCATCATCGACGGTCTGGTCGTCGAACAAGGTTTCGGCCGGGCTGGCGGTCTGCGCATCGCCAATCAGGATGTCGCTGCCGTCCGCGCCGGTGGCCATGATCAGATGCATGCCATGGCGTGCCAGTTGCGGCGCCACAGCTTGTTGTTGCTCGCGCAGCGTCTGCACGCTGGGGCATTGGGCAAAGGCGGAATAGTGGGTCAGGCTCAGGCCGCTCAACACGGTGGGACGCGCCGGTTGCGGCGCATCGGCTTGCACATTGAGCACGTGCAAACGGCAACGGGATTGCTGCCATGGCGTGTTCCAGCTGGATGGCATCCATGGATGCTGACCTGCCGCCACAAAGATGCGATCCGCTTTGAGCACGCCCGTGGGCGTATGCACGCGGCCCGATTCCACTGCCAGCACCTGGCGATGCGGAAAATAATCGATGGCGCGCGACAACCAGCGCGTCATGGCTTCGGAGGCGATGCTGGGATCGAGCTGGATTTCGTCGGCAAAGTAC
>BBFD01000247.1 GCA_001313065.1 Silvimonas sp. JCM 19000 | reverse complement strand
CCTTTGCGAAAAAAAATGCTCGCGCGCGCGCTCGGCCGCGTCGGCCAGATATACCTTGCCTTCGCGCAACCGTTGCAGCAGTTCATCGGGCGGCAGATCGACCAGCGCGACTTCGGTGGCGGCATCAAACACATGGTCGGGCACGGTCTCGCGCACACGCACGCCGGTCAGGCTGCCCACCACATCGTTCAGACTTTCCAGATGCTGCACGTTGATAGTGGTGTAAACGTCGATGCCCGCCGCCAGCAGTTCTTCCACATCCTGCCAACGCCGCGCATGGCGGCTGCCGGGTACATTGCTGTGCGCCAGCTCGTCCACCAATATCAATTGCGGCGCGCGCGCCAGCGCCGCATCCAGATCGAACTCGGTCACCGCGTGCCCGCGCCAGTGCAAGGTGGCGCGCGGCAACACGTCCAGCCCGTCCAGCAAGGCGGCGGTCTCGACGCGGCCGTGCGTTTCCACCAGACCAACCAGCACATCGACGCCATCGGCGCGCTGCCGTTGCGCTTGTTGCAGCATGGCAAAGGTTTTGCCGACGCCCGCGTGGCGCCAAAAAAAATCTTCAGCCGCCCACGCTCGGGCGTTTCGGCGCGCAATTGCGCCAACAACTGGTCGGGATCAGGGCGTGATGCTTGCACGCGGTTTCTTGTCAGATCAGGATGCAGCCAGGTCGAGATTGAGTTCGAGCACATTCACCACCGGCTCGCCAAACAGCAACGGGGTGTCAGTATGCCGTCTAACCCGTGCGATGACCTCCTCCTCTGGCAGGCCGCGCGCCTGCGCCACGCGGTGGACCTGATACAAGGCCGCAGCCGGTGAAATATGCGGGTCCAGCCCGCTGGCCGACGCGGTCACCAGGTCCGCCGGTACCGCGCCATACTGCCCCGGCTGGATGGCTTGAGCGCAGCAATGCGGGCTTTCACCGCATCCTGCAAGGCCGGGTTAAGCGGGCCCAGATTGCTACCCGATGAGGCCAGGCCATTGTCGGGCATGGGCCCGGTGGCGGAGGGTCGGCTCCAGAACAACGCCGCGCCTTCAAAATGCTGGCCGATCAGGCTGGACCCCACCACCTGGCCATTGCGTTCTATCAGACTGCCGTTGGCCTGGGCGGGCATCAGCGCTTGCGCCACACCCGCCACTACCAGCGGATACGCCACCCCGGTCAGCAGCGTCAGCAAGGCAAACAAGGTGACTGCCGGACGTACCATTTTTAACGTGCTCATATTCAGATCCCCTGTAGCCAGCCGGTGGCGCCCAGCGCCATATCGATCAGTTTGATGCCCACAAACGGCACCAGAATGCCGCCCACGCCGTATACCAGCAGATTGCGCCGCAGCAGCGTGGCCGCGCCCAGCGCACGATACCGCACGCCTTTTAGCGCCAGCGGAATCAAGGCCATGATGATCAGCGCATTAAAGATCACCGCCGACAGAATCGCCGTGGCCGGGCTGGTTAAATGCATCACGTCCAACGCTTTCAGCTGCGGATACGTCACCGCAAACGCGGCCGGGATAATGGCGAAATACTTGGCCACATCATTGGCCACGCTAAAGGTGGTGAGCGCGCCGCGCGTCATCAGCATCTGTTTGCCGATTTCGACAATCTCGATCAGCTTGGTTGGATTGCTGTCCAGATCGACCATATTGCCGGCCTCTTTGGCCGCCTGCGTGCCCGAGTTCATTGCTACCGCCACATCGGCTTGCGCCAGCGCGGGCGCGTCGTTGGTGCCGTCACCGGTCATGGCCACCAGCCGGCCGCGTGCTGGTGCTCGCGGATCAGCGCCAGCTTGTCTTCCGGCCGCGCTTCGGCCAGAAAGTCATCCACGCCCGCTTCGGCCGCAATCGCGGCTGCGGTCAGGCGGTTATCGCCGGTGATCATGATGGTTTTGATGCCCATCTGGCGCAGCTCGGCAAAGCGGGTTTTGATGCCGCCTTTGACGATGTCTTTCAACTCCACCACGCCCAGCACGCGCGCGCCTTCGGCCACCACCAGCGGCGTGCTGCCACGCGCGCGGCGTCGTCCACGCTTTGCGTAACCGCATCCGAAAACACCCCGCCTTGCGCCAGCACGTATTGCTTGATGGCGCTGGCGGCGCCTTTGCGAATCTGGCGCGTGGCGGCTTTGGTATCGACCGCCACATCGCCCTCTTCCGCCATTGCTGCGGCTACACCGCCAATATCCACACCCGACATGCGGGTTTGCGCGGTAAACGGGATAAACACGGCGTCATGCAAAGGACGGCTGCGCAAATCGAACAATTGCTTGGCCAGTACCACAATCGAACGGCTTCCGGCGTTTCGTCGGCCAGCGATGCCAGTTGCGCGGCATCAGCCAGTTGCTGCTCGCTGATACCGGGGGCCGGGATAAACGCGGCGGCCTGGCGGTTGCCCAGCGTGATGGTGCCGGTCTTGTCCAGCAGCAGCACATCGACGTCGCCGGCCGCTTCCACCGCGCGGCCCGAAGTGGCGATCACATTCGCCTGCATCATGCGGCTCATACCCGCCACACCAATCGCCGACAACAAGCCGCCGATCGTGGTTGGAATCAGACACACCAGCAGCGCCACCAATACGGTGATGCTGACCGGCGCACCGGCCCCAGCGGCGGCCACGCTGTAGATCGAGAACGGCAACAGCGAGGCGCACACCACCAGAAACGTCAGCGTCAGCGCCACCAGCAAAATGGTCAGCGCCACTTCGTTCGGCGTTTTTTTTGCGCTTGGCGTTTTCCACCATCGCAATCATGCGGTCGAGAAACGCTTCGCCCGGATTGGCCGTCACGCGCACCACCAGCCAATCCGACAGCACGCGCGTGCCACCAGTCAGCGCCGAAAAAATCACCACCCGATTCGCGGATTACGGGGCCGATTCGCCGGTAATGGCCGATTCATCTACCGAGGCCACGCCATCCAGCACTTCGCCATCGGCGGGCACGATATCGCCCGCTTCCACCAGCACCAGATCGTCCTTGCGCAGCGAGGCCGAATCCAGCACCTGCACTTTGGCGCTACGGCTGGGGCTAGCCAGTTTTTTTTGGCCACCACATTCTTGCGCGTGGCGCGCAATGCGGCGGCTTGCGCCTTGCCGCGCCCTTCGGCCAGCGCCTCGGCAAAGTTGGCAAACAACACGGTAAACCACAGCCACGCGCTGATACTCCAGATCAGCCAGCTGGCGCTTCGCCATGGCCCAGGCTGGCCTGCACGCCCAGCACCGTGTCAGCACACTGCCCACCCACACCACAAACATCACCGGATTACGCCACTGTGCGGTGGGTGACAGTTTGCGTAATGCGTCCACCAAGCGGGCACGGCCAGCGTGCGATCAAATAACGCCAGATTTTTAGAGTGACTCATCGCGCCACCTCCCCAAACAACTGCAAGTGTTCAACAATCGGGCCCAGCGCCAGCGCCGGGATATACGTCAGCGCGCCCACGATCACCACGGTGCCAATCAGCAAGGCAGTAAACAGCGGACCGTGCGTGGGCAAGGTGCCGGCGGTGACGGCCAGACGCGGTTTGCTGGCCAGGCGGCCGGCAATCGCCAGCACCGGCACGATGACGGTAAAGCGCCCCACCCACATCGCAATCGCCAGCATCAGGTTGTAATACGGCGTGTTGGCGCTCAAACCGGCAAAGGCGGAGCCGTTGTTATTGGCGGCCGAGGTAAACGCATACAACACCTCAGAAAACCCATGCGCGCCCGGGTTGGCCATGCCAGCTTTGCCCACGTCCAGCATCACGCTTAATGCCGTGCCGCCCAGCACCAGCATCGGCGTGGCCAGGATGCAAAGGCCACCATTTTCATTTCGAAGGCGTCGATTTTTTTTGCCGAGGTATTCCGGTGTGCGGCCTATCATCAAACCCGACAGAAACACCGCCAGAATCGCGTAGATCAGCATGCCGTAAAGGCCCGCGCCCACGCCGCCAAACACCACTTCACCCAGCTTCATCAGCCACATCGGCACCAGCCCACCCAACGGCATCAGCGAGTCATGCATGGTGTTGACCGCGCCGCACGAGGCCGCCGTGGTAATCACGGTAAACAAGGCAGAGGCAGCCAGACCAAAGCGCGTTTCCTTGCCTTCCAGATTGCCGGCGTGGCCATCCATGCCCAGATGCACCAACAGCGGATTGGCATGGCTTTCGGCCCAGTATTCGACGCCAACCATGGCGACAAACAACAAGGTCATCGCCGCGATTATCGTTGCGCCCTGACGCCAATCGCCCACCCAGCGCCCGAACATGAACACCAGCGCGGCCGGAATCAGAAAAAATCGCCAGCATTTGCAGAAAATTGGCCAGCGGCGTCGGGTTCTCATACGGGTGCGCCGAGTTAGCGTTAAAGAAGCCGCCGCCATTGGTGCCCAGCATCTTGATGGCTTCTTGCGACGCCACCGGGCCCATCGGCAAGGTTTGCGTGCTGGCTTTAACGGTCTCCAGCACCGGGTTGCCTTTGGCATCTTTCAGCGGCTGGCCATCCGCGCCGGTTTTGGGCTGCTGATACACCACGGCCTCGGTCAATTGCGCGGTCTGGTTGGGCTTGAAGTTCTGGATTACGCCCTGGCTGACCAGCGCCAGCGCCAGCACAATCGACAGCGGCAGCAGCAACCACGTGGTGGCGCGATGCAGATCCAGCCAGGCATTGCCCACGCCACTGGCTTTGCGCCGTACAAAACCACGAATCAGCGCGCACACCACGGCAATCCCGGTCGCGGCCGAAACAAAGTTCTGCACCGCCAACGCCAGCATCTGCGTCAGATTGCTCATGGTCGATTCACCGGCATAGCCCTGCCAGTTGGTATTGGTCAGAAACGAAATCGCGGTATTGAACGAGGAATCGGGCGAGATGGCGCCCAGTTGCTGCGGGTTGAGCGGCAGCACGCCTTGCAGCCGCTGCAGTGCATAGACAAAGAAGGTGCCGACCACATGGAACAACAACAGCGCCATGGCGTAACGCCACCAGCTCATGTCTTCGTCCGCATCACTGCCCAGCACGCGGCACACCGCGCGATCAATGCGACCAATCCAGCCATGCGCGCGGCCAGGCTGCCGTCCAGCAAGCTGGCCAGATAGCGGCTTAGCGGCCACGCCAGCGCGGCCAATAGCAATAAGTACAGACCAGTCTGAAACACGATGGACGAGTTCATGCCACGTCCTCCGCGTTAAACAGCGCGTACACCAGATACGCCAACAGCAAAACGAACAAGGCCGCGGCCAGCAAATAGAGCCAGTTCATTGGCGTGCCTCCAGGTAATGGCACAACGCCATCACCCCCCAGACCGCCGCGCAGAACACGGCGATCAACCCCAGATATACAGCGTCCATGTGCTTATTCTCCAGAACCCTCCGCCCGGTCGAGATGCCGGGTCGGAGAACACGCTGGACTGTAGGCGTGGCCACATAAACATCGGGTAAAGGCTGGGTGGCGCGCTGTAAATGAAATATAAAAAAATGCCGGGCACACGCAGTTTTTACGGCTTTTTTTATGCGCGCTTGTCCAGGCTGGGCGCATCTCGTTACGCAAGGAGAAACGCGTATGGCCACCCTGGCTGATCTGTGTCCGCTGCAGCACATCGTGCTGGATGCCCCCTTCAATGACCGCAACGCGCTGCTGGCGTTTTGCGCCGAACTGGCCGGGCCCGCCACCGGCGTGCGTGCCAGCGTATTGCTGCAGCAGTTGCAGGATCGCGAACGCATCGGCCCCACCAGCCTGGGCCGTGGCGTAGCGATACCGCATGCGCGCGTTGCCGGGCTGAATGCGCCGTACCTGCTGTTTGTGCGCAGCGCGCAAGCGCTCGATTGCGATGCGCCGGATGGCAAAGCGGTACGGGACTTTTTTTGTGCTGCTGATGCCAGCCAGAACGGTGCAGCTGCATCTGCAAGTACTGGCCGATCTGGTGTCGGCCCTGCACGACCGGCATTTCCGCCATGCGCTGCAGGCAGCGGGCACTGCCCAGGCCATCCAGCAGTTGCTGAGCAGCATGCCGGTGCGCACGCTAGCGCAACGCCAGCAACAGGAGGCACGCGCATGATAGGCCTTCCGCTTGGCAGCTATGCCTGTTCACCCCAGCCACGCG
>BBFD01000246.1 GCA_001313065.1 Silvimonas sp. JCM 19000 | reverse complement strand
GCGCGGGCCATGGCCACCCCAGGCTGCCGCGCGCATAGCGCAGAGCCTGACCCTGACCGCAGCGCGGTCTTTTCTGACTGCTCGCTTGAAAAGCGTCCGGTGGTGCCCATCTTTTGGTCAATTGCACGACTTACCAGAGGGCCAATCATGCGCTTTGACAAACTCACAACCAAATTTCAACAAGCCTTTGCCGACGCCCAAAGCCTGGCGCTGGGCAATGACAATGCCTATATCGAGCCGCAACATTTGCTGCTGGCTTTGCTTAACGATGCCGATTCCGGCATCCCCGCCCTGCTCGCTCGCACTGGCGTCAATGCCCAGCCGCTGAAGCAGGCGCTCACGCAGTCGATCGAACGTTTGCCCAAGGTGGAAGGCAACGGCGGCGAGATCACCGTATCGCGTGATCTGGCCAACCTGCTTAATCTGACCGACAAAGCCGCGACCAAACGTGGCGATCAATTCATCTCCAGCGATCTGTTTATCTTGGCGCTGGCCGATGACAAAGGCGACACCGCGCGCTTGTTCAAGCAGCACGGTGGCAACAAGGCCGCCATCGAAGCCGCGATTGAAGCCGTGCGCGGCGGTGCGGGCGTGGATAGCGCCGATGCCGACCAGAAGCGTGAAGCACTGACTAAATACACCACCGATCTGACCGAACGTGCGCGCCAAGGCAAGCTCGACCCGGTGATCGGCCGGGACGATGAAATCCGCCGCGCCATCCAGGTATTGCAACGCCGCACCAAAAACAACCCGGTGCTGATCGGCGAACCTGGCGTGGGCAAAACCGCCATTGTCGAAGGCCTGGCGCAACGCATTATCAACGGCGAAGTGCCGGATTCGCTCAAGCACAAACGCGTGCTGGTGCTCGATCTGGCGTCCTTGCTGCTGGCGCCAAATATCGCGGCGAGTTTGAAGAACGCCTGAAGCCGTGCTGAGCGAACTGGCCAAGGACGAAGGCAGCACCATCATCTTTATCGATGAAATCCACACGCTGGTGGGTGCGGGTAAAGCGGAAGGCGCCATGGACGCCGGCAATATGCTCAAGCCTGCCCTCGCGCGCGGCGAACTGCATTGCATCGGCGCCACCACGCTGGATGAATATCGCCAGAACATCGAAAAAAGATGCCGCACTGGAACGGCGCTTCCAGAAAGTGCTGGTGGAAGAGCCCAGCGTGGAAGACACCATCGCCATCCTGCGCGGCTTGCAAGAAAAGTATGAGATACACCATGGCGTCGAGATCACCGATCCGGCCATCGTGGCAGCGGCCGAACTAAGCCATCGCTATATCACCGACCGTTTCTTGCCCGATAAAGCCATTGATTTGATTGACGAAGCCGCGTCGCGCATCAAGATCGAAATCGACAGCAAGCCGGAGGTAATGGACAAGCTGGACCGCCGCATTATCCAGCTCAAGATTGAACGCGAAGCCGTCAAACGCGAGAAGGATGAGGCCAGCCAACGCCGGCTGGGTCTGATCGAAACCGAGATTGGCGAGCTGGAAAAAAAGAGTATTCCGACCTTGAAGAAATCTGGAAGGCCGAGAAAGCCGCCGTATTGGGCAGCCAGTCGATCAAGGAAGAAATCGAGCAGGTTAAATTGGCGATGGACACCGCGCGCCGAGCCGGCGAATGGGACAAGGCCTCCGAGCTGCAATACGGCAAGTTGCCGGAGCTGGAAGCACGTCTGCACGCCGCCGAAGCGGCCGAGGGCAGCGCCAACACGCCAAACAAATTGCTGCGCACGCAAGTGGGCGCGGAAGAAATCGCCGAAGTGGTCAGCCGCGCTACAGGTATTCCGGTGAGCAAGATGATGCAAGGCGAGCGCGACAAATTGCTGCGCATGGAAGACGCGCTGCATAAACGCGTGGTGGGCCAGGATGAGGCCGTGCGCCTGGTCTCCGATGCCATCCGCCGTTCGCGCTCGGGCCTGGCTGATCCTAACAAGCCGTATGGTTCGTTCTTGTTCCTCGGCCCCACTGGCGTCGGCAAGACCGAACTGACCAAGGCGCTGGCGGAGTTTTTTTGTTTGATTCGGATGAGCACCTGATCCGCATCGACATGAGCGAATTTATGGAAAAGCACTCGGTCAGCCGCCTGATTGGCGCACCGCCGGGCTATGTCGGCTACGAAGAAGGCGGTTATCTGACCGAGGCCATCCGCCGCAAACCGTACAGCGTCATCCTGCTGGATGAAGTCGAAAAAAGCACATCCGGACGTGTTTAACGTGCTGCTGCAAGTGCTGGACGACGGCCGCCTTACCGATGGCCAGGGCCGCACAGTCGATTTCAAGAATACGGTGATCGTGATGACGTCCAACCTGGGCTCGCAGCAAATCCAGGCCATGGCATCGGATGATTATCAGGTGGTGAAACTGGCGGTGCTGGCCGAAGTTAAAACGCATTTCCGGCCCGAGTTTATTAACCGGATTGACGAAGTGGTGGTGTTCCACGCGCTGGACCAATCGCAGATCCGCAATATCGCGCGCTTCCAGCTGGGCCGCCTGCAACAACGGCTGGCGCAAATGGAAATCGGGCTGGAAGTGAGCGACGCCGCGCTCGAAGTGGTGGCCGACGCGGGCTTCGATCCGGTGTATGGCGCCCGTCCGCTGAAACGCGCCATCCAGAGCGAAATCGAAAACCCCTTGGCCAAGCAATTGCTGGCAGGCGAGTTTGCCGCCAAGGATACGATCAAGGTGGACGCCAACGGCTCGCGTATGGTGTTTAGCAAGGTGTAATGCGTTTATTTTTGAATAAGCAAAGCCCGATGGCGCAAACCATCGGGCTTTTTTCTGGCACCCGGCTGCCGCTTTATCCCAGCAAGCCCAGCTTGACCATTTTGACCGCCGCATCCGTCTTGTTGACCGCGTTGAGTTTGGTCATCGAGTTCTTGATATGGAATTTGACCGTGCGCTCGTCGATGGCCAGGATCATGCCGATCTCGGAATAGGTTTTGCCCGCAGCGGTCCACCGCATGACTTCTCTTTCCCGCACCGTCAGTTCTTGCCGGCTTTCCGGCACGTAGCGTGCCATCAGCAGCGAGTTGATCGAGCCCTGTACCGCATGGGTCAGATAGGACATCCGCACTTCTTTGGCGTCCAGCTCGCTTTGCTCGATCTGCTCACCCGAGCGCACAAACGACATCATGCCCACATCGCCGCGCAGGCCGCGCACGGGCATGCACCAGCCTTGTGACAGCTGATGTTGCTCCGCTTCTTCCCAGAATTCGTTTTTTTAAGTTTGAGGCGACTGCTGGCCCACACCAGCGGCTCGGTGCGGGTTAGCCCATGCTGCACGGTGGGGTCAACCTGAAAGTAATTCCGACTGACGTATGCGGTTTCCCATGCCGCCGGATAATTCGAATACAGCACAAAGCGTTGATTGCTGACAGGCAATGGGAGGCGCACACCGTAGGAGCTATATTCAAAACCCAATTGGCTTACGAGTTTGCCCGCGATTCTAAAAAAAACGTCTTCGGCCGTCGTTGCTCGGCAACAACATTCAGATAATGCTCTCTCCAGGTCACCATTTAATTTTATTGCCCCAATGGACAGTTACATTATTAGCGTGGCATTGACTACGATAAGAACCTGGTCACGACCAGAATCCTGACTTTGATCCTGATTCAATCGCGAGAAAATATATGAAATTGCTAATCCCGGACGGCCTGGTACGTATCGGCTATGCGGACCTTGCAAATTTTTTTTGCTTTCAGCTACCTGCTGGCAAGATGCCTGTCTATCTGGCGAGTTGCAACATCAGGGCCTGCCCGCCGTGCTTGCCGGTTACTCGGAATGGATCAGCTACCAAAGCCCGCAACCCTTATCCATAGGCTGGGCGTGGTTTTCCTGCGAGTACGGCACCTACAGCCTGGCCCCGTGTGGTTTTTTCGACCAATCTGATGCTCTGCGATTGCGCGGGTTACGATCTGGGGCAACAACGCACCGAGGCCATGCTTGATCTCTGGCTTAAAACACAAGACTGGCAGAATAAAACCAGAATCCTGGTCGATTCAACCATGGGCATTTAATCCACGTTTTGATGTTGCTTTTTTACCTGCCCAAAATGGCAGCTTTTTTTTATCGCACCATTTTGCGAACTCTAATTGGGACACTTCAACTTCCATTGAAACTCCCGATGTTACAACTTGTAACTGGCACCAAAAAAAACCATAGGCCCGCAGGCAGAGTTAAATCTGGCGCAGTATCGATACCGGATATTTTTTTTGAAAAGATGGGCTGGCCATTACCGGTTGAAAATGGCCTGGAGCGCGACGACTTTGATCGCAGCGACACCGTCTACGTGGTGGCCCACGGCCCCTCCGGCGACGTCTGTGGCTGTGGGCGCCTGCTGCCCACGCATACTTCTTATCTGTTGAAAGAAGTGTTTCCCGAACTGGTGGGCGAAATGCCCCTGCCCTGTGACCCCCGAATCTGGGAGCTGTCGCGCTTTGCCATCAGCCCGCCCGCAGGCATGGCGCTGTCCGCGCCAGAAGCTGGGCAAACACCTGTCGCTTGATGTCCGGCATTGTGCGCACCGCGCTCGAGCACGGCGCAGAAAAGCTGATTGCATTCTCTGCAGTGGGCAATGAACGCTTGCTCAAGCGCATGGGCGTCAGCGTGCAACGCATTGCCGCGCCACGTTTGATAGACGACAAACCGGTGGTGGCCTTCTGGATAGACATCGATGCCAGGACCCGGCAATCACTGGGCCTGACTGGCCTGGATTCGGCCCGCCTGAATGACTGACGCCTGCCTGCACCGAGGTCTGAAGGATATCCGGATATGCAATTTCTAGATGAACCCGCCAACGCGCAGTGGCAGCACTACCTTAGTCAGCAGCGCCTGACTGCAGCCGAAGCCGTGGCCGCTTTTAAAGCGGCGCAGGCGCGTGCGGGCGAGCCACTGCAGAACATCGTTTTTTCCGCCGCCTTTGTTTACCCGGTCGACCATCAGCGCACTGGCGCAGGCTTCGACCGAACTGGTGCGCATACTGATGTCTTTGCCCGAACGTATTTTTTTGGCGGGGATATCGCTGCCATGCTGGCGTTTCAGGGCATTCCCGCCGCCGAAGCCCGTTTTATCCAGCATTTCTGTAGCCCTAAGTTATTGAATGCCGCCCGCGCGTTTGCACGGCCGGACTTTTTTTTGCTGACCGAAGCGGGCTTTAGCGCGGTTGAGATCAACGTCGGCTCCGCGCTGGGCGGTATCGGTTTTTTTTGCGACGGAATTGCGGCGGGGTTTCTCGCGGATCAGTATCACCAGCATTTGACCGCACAAAACGTCCAGTGCCGGGCGGCACCGATGCTGCAAACCTGGCTGGCGGCGATCCGGGCGCTCCTGCCCACCGCCGTGGCCAACAAAGCCGCGCCGCTGTTTTTTTTGAAGCCATGGTCGACCCGCAGGACTTGCAGTCGCCGTTGCTGGGTCATGCTTACCTGTCAAATCCTTGCGCGAGCACGGTTTTGCCTATGCCAACGGGCTGGCGCAAGACCTGACGTTTCGCGAGGACGGTGTTTTTTTTATGGCGATCGCCAGGTCGATATCGTCTACGGCATGTTTACCTATGCCGAAATGCGTGCCTTGCACGTCGCACCCGATTTTCTGTATCGCCTGGCGGAAGCAGACGCAAAGCAGCAGGTGGCCATGATCGCGCCGCCGGCAAATATGCTGTTCGATAACAAAGCCAACCTTGAGCTACTGAGCGCCAGCCAGTTTGCAGACTATTACTCGCCCGCCGAGCGCGCGCTGCTGGCGCGTCTGGTCCCCGCCACCTTCCGCCTGCACGAGGCAAGCATGCAGCGTGCCCTGGCCCAGCGGGACGCGTGGGTGCTGAAACCTGCGGCCGACTACGGCGGTGCAGCCGTGACCATCGGCGCCAATGTGACCGATCTGGCCTGGCTGCAGATCCTGCACGCTGCGCTGGTCTCGGGCAGCCCGTATGTACTGCAAGAAAAAAATACCCACCTTATGGAGCTACGCCAGCGCTGCCCACGCGGCAGGGCAACGGTTTTTTTTGTTTGCCTCGGGCCGATGGTGTTTGGTGGCCAATATGGCGGCGCCTTGCTGCGCCAGACGCCACTGACGCCG